>JBOGPP010000054.1:0-14081 GCA_050748485.1 Nitrososphaeraceae archaeon
AATGTTACTACTAAGAGAATACCTGGAACAGCCTGAGCTAGACCACCAATAGCATTATCTTCAAAAATTTGAATTGAAATAGTGTGAGGATTATACGTCATCATCATGGTCGCCCCGAGTTCTCCGACCGCCCTGACCCACGACATGATTATGCCTATAATTATTCCAGTCTTAGCTAGTGGGAGTGAAACTCTGAAGAAGGTCTGTAAATTGTTCTTACCTAGTACTCTTGCAATATTCTCATATGATCTATCAACTGATTCAAATGCTGCTTGGCTTGCAAGTATCATAAATGGAGAGGCAACATACGTTTGAGCTATTATAATTCCAAACATGGATTGAGTAAATTCAACCCCTGGAAAGGCTTGCATCACGATCGATGTTGGACCAAACATTCCTAATAGAAGAGCTCCACTTGCCAGAGGGGGAAGGACTAGTGGGATAATGACAATAACTCTGATAATGAATTTCCCTCGAAAATTAGAATATCTTGCCACGAAATAGGCAGATGGTATCCCAAACACACATAGAATTGATGTGGAAACAGTTGCAGTAAATAGGCTTATGATGAAAGCGTTCCAGACCTCCGGTCGTGTCAAAGATTCAATAGTATTTAACGGATCCAGAAAGGTCAGGATCGTAGCAAGGGGAAATATGATATAAGCTATAGTTATTGCCGAAAGGACTAAGATTACGACACTAAATCCTCTGTGTGTTAATTCCATTGGAACACCTGCCTAACTCATCTATCCATTCATTCATCCATCCATACACGTGCTCTTTAGGAAATTTGAGATGAGAAATGTGTGGCATATTATTCATTTTTCATTTGCGTTACTACCTTTCATTAGTTAGCTAATTAATGAGTTCCCTTTCTAGAGGCCTAATTAGGAATGGCTATAGGCAGACTAAAAGAGAATGTTGCTCCCGGACCATCTTTGTTATCCTGAGCCCAAATTCTGCCACCCTGTGCCTCTACAAGGTTCTTACAAATATATAGACCAAGGCCGGTGCCGTGATTTGATCTTGTAGAGAATTTTGAAAATAATCTCGGAAATATATCAGGATCTATCCCACTTCCTCTGTCAATTACACTTATTACGATGGATTTATTATCAACATTTACCTCCTTCGATATGGTAATGATTCCATTATTGGATGAGAATTTAATCGCATTATTGATAAGATTGGATATTATTTGTATTGTCCTATTTTTATCACAAATCAATTTAGTTACGCTAGAGAATCCGGCATCATGTTTCGGTTTATTTGAGTGACTTTTGATCATTTTCACAAGTCTAACTTGATTCTCGCTAATATTATCTATCTTGTTTCTAAAATCATCGATGATGCTATCAATGACCTCATCAATAATAACAGATTCCTTGTTCAACTTTAGTACCTTGCTATCAATTCTTGTTACATCTAGGATATCGTCTGTTAATCTATGGAGTCTTTTTGCATTTCTAGTAATTACTTCTAGGGTTTCTTTCAACTGAGGGTCATCCCTATCAAGCATTTTTTTATTTCTAGCCAAGGCAATTTCAGATAGTCCCAATATTGGTTGTATCGGTGTTCTTAGTTCATGTGCAGCTATATTGATGAATTCTTGCTGAATTATATTGTGGGATTCTAATTGTTTGTTAAGCGTTTCTAATCTCTCCTTAGAAACCTTTAGTTGTTCATACAAACCTGTTTGTTTACGAATAATTTGAATTATGGATGCATAAGAGGAGGCAACAGAAGGAATGTTCGAATAGGTCGCAATTCCTCCTGCTTGGTATGGATCCTTTAAAGTATCATCCTTGAGTTCCCATATCATAGATTTTGAATTATCTACTACCATTATTGTAATTCTCGTATTGATTGATTTATCAGTTACAATTAAGTTGGCATTTGGAATCTTTTTTCTGATCTTATTCACCTGTTCATTCACGTTTACAGATCCTTTGTTGTTGTGTTTGTCATCAGGATCAATATCATCATCATGAACATAATCCTCATTACTCGCCCAATTGGTATCCTTTTTTGAGTCCTCGTACACGGGAACCAGGATAGTTAGATTAATCCCCTTCTGCAATGCCTTTTGGTAATGATTCAATGTAAATGCGTCTGCAGCTAAAAGAAATGTCTTCGCAGATGCGAACATTACCAGGATTTCGTGTCTGGCTGAACTTATAAGATCAAAAGCACGTGATATCGAAGTATGAGTGTCGGTTATCACTTGTATTACCGGGCGCTCAACTCCCTTTTCCAGTTCATTTATCTTTTGTTCGGCAGGAGTAGCCGTACTCCAAAGTGTATCAAATATGTACTGCCCCTGTTCAACGACTTCCCTTACATTGCTATAAATCACCTCCGTGAGTGGAGCGCTCTCCTGCAAGACAGTTGTAGCCATATATTCTGTCTCACTTATGGCAAGTCCTCCTCTCACCCCATCTAGATGTCTCAGTTCATCAACGAGCTTCATTAGCTCCTTGCAGTGATTGAGATTCTCTCTTGTTATCTCCGTGAATGCCCGTATCCTTCCTCCCCTTTTTCGTATGTTATTGTAACCCGTTCTATACTCCTTAACATCTATGACTATCGATGGTGCCTCTTTATCGAAAAAGATATCCATCTTTTCTTTCACATTATCCATGAAATAGATTCCTCTACCTACGGCTTTTTCAACACCGTAGAGCACTTCTGATTTCTTGTCTTTGACTGGGGGGTATGTCTGAATTGTCGGTTCGATAGATAATAATTGACATAATCATATATAATGATAATCGAATTGGAAGAGGCATGTCTTTTGATGCAACTATTTCAGAAAAGGTAAAAAAGGGCCGTGAAAGACCCGAAGACAGTATCTTTATTCAATATTTTTTTTGAAATGTTTCGACATATCCCAAATTAAGTAACATTTCGAGTATTCAACTCTATCAATTAACCCCATTAATATTTTATATTGTTATCAGAATTTGACCATTATTTCTAGAAGTGTCCACAAATCTATCATAATCCATTCATATTTATTCTACTTCTATAGAAATATTTGTGTGCCACAAAATAATAAAGTAACGAGAATTATTGCTTATACCCTAGTTTGGCTGTTTGAATAATACAATTATAAAAGAATAAATCAACTCAATAAATGATTAGGGAAAGGTTTAATCAATCCCCACCACTATAATTGCATATGCTAGGATTATGTATGGTATTAGTCTTAGGTTTTGGACTAGGATTACTTTTAGGGAGCTCGATCGACATTTCTGCCCAACTAGATAAGGAGACACCCACTGGAAATCTAACGGAGGATGTGGACATCTCAATAAGCCCAAGCGAGGTACTCCCAGCTAATGGAACTGTGAGCGTTAGTACAGAAGGAGCAACCGATATGGATATCAACGAGTTTCCTCCAGCGGGAGTCACCGTCATAATTCGAAATGATATAGTAATTGTGACGAATAATCCCGTTGAGTATCAATAGTATTCACATCAACCTATCTGCGATCTGAGTCCATCTCGTAGGCAAATTAAGCCTTCCAACAAATCGAAGGATGACATCATCTCATTTTTTAGATGTTTAGCATTCCGCTGAGCTTGAGCCGGTATACTCTAACTGCATGACTGCAAGCCTAAATGAAATAATTTGATACAAAAAAGAGTTGTCTAAGGGTAAGCTATTGGTGTATCATTAGATTGCCACACACATTTATGACATGAATAGCTTTGATATGGAATAATCCAATAGTATTGATATTAGAGGCCACTATTATCGATATCTTTTGTGAGACCTTATCTTGAATGGATAATCATGAGTAACCCATATTCAAGGTTCACACAATAGACAAATGACCAAATGAATACTTGTGAAAAGAGATGGAATATAGAAATTTTATTAAAAATATAGAATTTATCAATGGTATTATCCCAAAAAAGGTATTCATGTATTCTATATGATCGTTATAGGAATCTATAGTCTACGATAATTATATGGTATACGGATTAATATTTAACATCAGTGAGACAAATTAAATGGAACCCAAAATAGGTTTTAAATTAATGATTGCCGCGGTACTTATGATAGTATCAGCAATACCAGTAAGTTTTTCTAGCAATCTAGTAGCTCAGGGTCAAGTAACTCTCAATGGAGCGGGTGCAACATTCCCATTCCCACTGATAGATACTTGGAGAGTTGAATACCAGACAGTTGATCCAGCAGTGAATATCAACTATCAATCAATTGGAAGTGGAGGAGGGGTCAAACAGTTCACAGAAAAGACGGTTGACTTCGGCGCAACTGACGCTCCGCTAACTCCAGAAGAAGTAACGAACGCACCAGGTGCAGTACATATCCCAGAAACTATAGGCTCCGTAGTAGCTGCATACAATCTTCCAGGAGTGCCAGACAAGGGCTTAAAGTTAACGGGCCCAATCTTAGCAGACATCTACCTAGGGAAGATTACTAAATGGAATGATCCTCAGATTGTTGAATTGAATCCCGAATTATCGCTACCTGATGCAGACATAATTACAGTACATAGATCAGACGGCTCAGGAACAACTTTCGTGTGGACAGATTATTTATCGGCTGTCAGTCCGGAATGGAGTGACCAAGTAGGCAAAGGGAAATCAGTTCAATGGCCTACCGGCTTAGGTGCACCAGGAAACGAAGGTGTTTCAAACGGAATTAGAGGGAGTGAGAACTCCATTGGTTATGTAGAACTTGCATATGCGTTGACAACGGGAATGCCATTTGCATTTATTCAAAATCAGGAAGGCAATTTCGTAGAACCATCCATAGAATCAACTCAGGCCGCTGTAGCCGCATCAGCTGGGAATCTACCAGCCGGAGATGCATCATGGAATAATGTCACATTGGTAAATGCTCAAGGCGCTGATTCTTACCCAATTGCCAGCTTCTCATACCTACTGTTATACAAGGAATTGGCTGATAATCCATCAATTACACAAGAAAAGGCTACTGCACTTGTAGACTTTATAAATTGGGCGATTACTGATGGACAACAATTTGCTTCCGAACTAGACTATGTGCCTCTGCCCGAGCAAGTGGTACAACTGAATCAAGACACTCTTAGTCAGATTACCTTCAACGGAAATCCCGTAGCGAATTCAACGCAACGATAACAAACGGAAGACTATTGCTAAACAAGGCCACTTACCGTCTAAACTCCTTTTTTTGATGTAATAAATACACTGTAGCACTCATTATGTAGAATGATAATACTAAATAACAAGATTTGTCCTTTTTGGATGAGCTCTAGCGAAGTAGGATTTTAGTAGTATTAATAGCCTCATCATTGTAGAACAACAACAAATATAGTTCCAAATTTTCTAAATTCCTTTTATTCAAGTTCTTATCAAATAAATCATTATTCGACTTGACAGAACAGATAAAACGACCGATCGGCGTCACAATAATTGCCATACTGACTATTATTAGTGGGATAATACTGACCTTTGGAGGGATTTCGTTACTAGCATTTGGTGCGTTCTTTACTTCAGTTCCTATTGATGTTTTCATTTCAGAGCAAATGCAACAACAACAACAACAACAACAACAACAACAAGAATTGCAGAGTGCAGCAGAATTGCAGGCTCTAGCAGAATTCCTTGGTGGCGTCGGTGTAGCAATAGGAGCAATTGTGCTTGCAGTTGGGGTTGGATACTTGATTGTGTCTTATGGCTTATTAAAAGGAAAGGGATGGGCTTGGATTATAACAGTTATATTAACAATTATTGCAATCGCAGTCCAAATAGTTTCTGGTATCACTGCAAGTATGTTTAATGCATCTTTTATCGATGACACGAATAGTTTTGTAACTGGGATCATTGCTCAGATAGTAGGTATAGCTATTAATGGAGTAATTCTCTACTATCTCTACCGTCCAAACGTAAAGGCCTTCTTCGGCAAATCTCAACCTTCAACAACTATTCAAAGATAGGAGAATCCTTGGTTACATATCATAAACACGATAACTAGGGTCTAGATAATTATCACATGGCGTGAAGAACATGTGAATAGAACTAAAGAAAGAACATGTGAAAGACTATCATTGGTTCTTGGTACTTGTGAAATAGGATAACGGTATATAAATGAGTCAGAGATATAGTCTACGTATAACAATTGTTCCTTAGAGTATCATTGGTTTTGGTGACTTTGTTATCCCTAATTAGCATCCATACAGTGTTTTCAATGCCAGCGCTGTTCACAGAAGCTTCAGCTCAACAATTGCCTCCTTCTACTAAATCACCGCCACCGGCATCGCAAAAAGGGAAAACTCCAACTATTGTTTCTAATAATTCATATCTAAAAATTGAACTCGTGTATAAAGGTCTACAATATCCTTCTAATTTTGTCTTTTTGAATTCAACAGATATTCTAGTTCTTGAAAAGAATAACGGAATGGTAAGACTAATCCATAATGGGAACATTCAACAGGATCCAGTTTTAGATGTTACTGTTGCTACGGAAGATGAAAGTGGAATGCTGGGAATTGACGTATCGACAGATAATAATGGAAGTAACAAGTCATATGCATTTGTTTACTACACAGAAGCTCAGGGAGAAGTAGAGAAAGATGGAGCTGTTGAAATTGGGAATCGTCTTTACAAGTATGAAATCTCCGTAGATAATGCAAGCAACACCAAGTTGATGAATCCTGAGCTCCTTTTGAGCGTTTCACCTAGTCACGGTACCCATCATAATGGAGGTGTGGTTCTGATCGGCCCTGATGATAATTTGTATGTTACAATAGGCGACCTGGAAGAGCACTCGACCTACACGCAGAATGTTAAAACAGGGGCATCATTCGAGAATTCAAGTATCGTATATAGACTTAGCAAAGATGGTGATCCTGTTGCAGCTGGCCCAATTAACACTTCTAAAATTCCAGGCGGTGTCTATGCATATGGCTTACGGAATAGCTTCGGAATAGATTTTGACCCTTTGACAGGGAAACTGTGGGATAGTGAAAATGGACCAGGATTTGGCGATGAGATTAACTTAGTTGAGCCTGGTTTCAACAGCGGATGGAATAAAATTCAAGGGTTTTGGAGAGCGGACTCATATTTTGGAGGTAGGTATGTTCCAATCGATTCGGTTCCTAAAAATGATCTTGTACATCTTTCAGAAAATAGTACATATAGCCACCCTGAATTCGCATGGAACCAAACCGTTGGTGTTACAGCAATAAGATTTTTTGATAGTCAACAATTAGGTGAAAGCTATCAATACGATTTATTTGCAGCAGATATTAATAATGGTAACGTCTACCATTTTGATTTGCTTAACAACAGCAACAGCAACAGCAACAGCAACGACAACAATAAAACCGACGGTAATAGGGAATCATTATTACTCGACGGTCTGCTTTCTGATAAGATTGCAAACACAACGGAGGAAAGTAATGAGGCACTATTTGCAAGAGGATTTGCTGGCGTTACCGATCTAGAAGTTGGACCTGATGGTTATTTGTACATACTAACCTTCCACAAAAGCCAGGGATCTATTTACAGGATCGCGCCTGATATTTAAATAAAATAAATATGGAATGTTGAAAATGCAAAATTAATTAATCCTGCAGCGAATTCAATCCGTTCCTTATCGTTAACTTACAGGTGATTTTACATTGAAAACGTGAATAAGCTAGATTATAAAGACAGCTGCACTCACAACAGTAGTCCAGAGACCATCCTTATTACCTTCGGCAGACTGTGTAAGATTCTGTGTTCGGTATATTTTGCCTGATAGTTTCCATTCCTCCTTTCTTTCATCCCAAGATAGTGTAGGATCACTTGCCAAACCCAGGGTAGTAGCAAGCATCTCCATCGCCATATCTTCTGCATAGTCGCCTGCTCTTTGAGCTGTCTCTCCTGTTGAATGATGTTCGGAAAGAAACCCATAATGGTTATTGTTTGAAGGTCTAGCTAATCCAATAGATGCAGCAATGAGTCTATTTGGTTCATTGGTGGCAGATCTAGCCATGACACTAAATACTATCTGGCCTGGTATAATGTGCTTTCTGCCTTCTTGCACACTAACAATTCTGCATTGTGAAGGCATTATGCTGGAAACAGAGACGAGATTCACATCAGATATTTGGGCATCATTTAAGGCTAATTGGAAGCTTGTGAGATAATCCTTGTGAATCCCTTTACCTTTGGTGAAAAACATGACCTTAGGTAAGTACGAAACAGGATCTGAGGTAATATGCATACGCATACAAATTTATTAGAATACATATAAGCAATTCGTTTTCGTGCCATATTTGCAGGGATTATTTCTGAGATTCTATGGGAAGTTTGGTGAGGATTGTTATGAAACTTCAAGGCTGTAACATCAACAAGTTAAGTCTGCTAAAAAATCTTAAATTAATACTTTGGTTACAGGCTAATAGTGACCAGTGTACAAAAAGAACGAATCTCGATCTTACCGTTATTGTTGATTAATTTTGTGGGAACCCTTGGTTTTAGCATAGTTCTACCTTTTCTGGTTTTTTTGGTGACCGATTTTGGTGGAAACGCATTAGTTTATGGTATTCTTTCTGCGACGTATCCCGCATTTCAACTAATTGGGGCTCCACTATTGGGAAGATGGTCTGATCTTTATGGAAGAAGAAAAATTCTGTTGTTAAGTCATTTAGGTACTTTAGGTGGATGGATAATTTTCTTTGTTGCCTTATTTTTGCCAGTGAGTGATCTGTTCAAAGTTGACTCTGCAATAATTGGAACTTTTGTTATAACTCTTCCACTAGCTGTTCTATTCCTAGCCAGAGCGGTTGATGGCCTTACAGGTGGAAATGTTTCTGTTGCTGACGCATATGTTGCAGATATATCATCGGATGAAAACAGGAGCCGAAACTTTGGGAAAATGGGAATGGCTTCTAATCTTGGCTTTGTTATCGGACCTGCACTCGCAGGGATCTTGAGTGCAACCGTATACGGGGAAATACTGCCTGTGTCGGTAGCCATGATTCTTTCTTTAGCGGTCTTGGTAGTAATTATCTTTGTATTAAAAGAATCTAAATCTAAATCTTCGATCGTAATGCAAATTCCCGAAAAAGATAATGTTGGCAAGGTTTTCGCATTTGAATGCAAGGAATGTTACAAGGCAGCTAATCCTAAGAGACTGAAATTGCAGGATGTCTTCAAACTACAATACATTTCGTTCTTACTTATCCTGTACTTCTTTGTTTTTGTTGGATTTAACATCTTTTACACTGCTTTTCCAATTCACGCAGTATCAGGTTTAGGATGGACAGTAACAGAAATGGGAATATTTTATGCAGTATTAAGTGGTATCATGATATTGGTTCAAGGCCCGATACTTCGAAAAGCATTAAAAAAATTCTCAGAGGAAAAATTGGTAATTATTGGTAGTGCGATTTTAGGTTCGAACTTCATTTTGTTTGTATCGTCAGAAATTTTCTTGATTTATTTGGCGGCTGTTTTGTTTGCAGTTGGCAACGGGCTTATGTGGCCATCCATAATGTCGATCCTCTCGAAGCGCGCAGGGCCTGTCTATCAAGGGGCAGTGCAGGGAGTCGCAGGTAGTGTAACAGGGGTGGCAAGTATCATTGGGTTGACTACGGGTGGGATATTATACAGTATATTCGGAGGAATTACTTTTCTAGTTAGTGCAGGTGTAATATTTGCAGTTTTTGTCTTATCATTTAGACTGCTCAGATACAAAGAGTAGACTTGTGATCGTTTGCGTACCATACGAGGATAGTATCCAACAATCGCCACCTTATTTTAAATGATTCATTGCCCTGACCGTAACAGTTCAGAATGCAGTACTTGATTCTATCATAGACTGCCTGGTTATTAAACTCATAAATTACAATAGCAGCCGTTTTACCACAATGATTAGGACACCTTGAGTCGGTAACACTCACTTTGTGCATTAAATATCCATCAGATAATTGGTCGAACCGATAATGGGTATAATATGAACACGTGTAAATTACATATTCTTGGCCAATATTACATATTTGAATGCGGTTATATTCAGCTGACTACATAATAATATTGATGTCGTCCATAGTCATGGAAGAAGCTCAAAAAAAATCCTACAACAAGACAGTAGTGACTGCTAATCTAGCGCAGAACAACAACAAAAAAGTCCACAAAATTATAGAAAAGAAGATTCAGAAATTCTTTCTAATATGTGGTTCATGCTTTTGGTGCGCTTCATATTGTGATTTCTATTATGACTATGATAATGTATTGAGGTCACAAGATATCATAACTACACAATATGCAAGCTGCCCTGCCTGTGGAACTGACAAGGCAGTCGAGTCGCTTCCAATATCGTTCGATAAATCAGACAAGCATTCTACGGGAGTGAATTATTACTAAACGATGGGAAACTGCAGATCTCACGTACTCGACTACGAAAAAAAGAGTCGTAGAATGACGTGGTTAAGATGCTTAGAGTGCGGAACTGTTGTGGGATGGCTTGAAGACAATACTCCTATCATAGAAGGCAAAGTTGTTCGACTATCCTATAAAGAAAAAGAAAAGCTAAGGTAGCTCACTTCTCCTCGCTGGTAATAAGTGTTAATACAATGTGATCACAACATCTTTTTTTATGACTGTGACAAAAATATGCATCAAATATCGTTTGCAGATTTAACTCCATATTCAACCCTATTTTCCAATCGAAATTTCTGTTAACCAACTTCGTTTAGCATGCAGATTCGATGAGAAAGTGAAATGGCACAATATTGATTTTGGATCATCATATATAGTAAATTGGATAAGTATTAACGGAAATGGAAGGTCCTCCATTGTGGGTTTGGGCAATCGTCGTTGGGACTATAGTAGCAGGCAAATTCATTTACCGATGGAAGCTAACAAATGAATTATCCAAGGACACTAAATACACTGATCAATCTTTCAATAAAATTAAGGGAGATTTTAGACCTATGAAAAAAGGGAGGATAGCTGATCACAAATACGACCCCCAGAATTTTAGCCCTAGCAGATTTAAAGACTATTTAGCGATGAGAAAAAAGGGAGTAAGAAAGTAAGTGAGAGTATTAGATGTTGTTTTGCTTGTAATGGGTAAGAACTTGATTAATGACTAGTGCTGCTACATTTAGAATTTTTCGTCGAAAGAGTGTCTCGGTCATTCCTGAGTACTATGTCATTCTTGGACACTATCGCATCAATAACATGTGTGCTACACATATACTAGCGCATACTAGCGTACACTAACATATACTATTATGCAAGCCCATTTCAAGACGAACTTATATTTACATTTCAACAACACTGAGTGACTAGCACAAATACATGAACATGAGCGATAAAACACAGAGAATCTTATTCAGGATCATAGGAATGTATTGTATTACCTGTAAACCTATTGTAGAAAAGCAACTAAGAGATGAGAGAGCAGTAAAGAGAATTGATATTGATTATATGACAGATAGCGTTATAGTAGAATTTGATTCATCGCTAATCACTACAGAGGAGATAAAGAATAGGTTAGAGAAGTCTGGCTACAAGTTTGTTAGGACAGCACCCTAAACTGTAGTGAATAGCACTAGTCATTTTCAATTTTCTTTGTTACTAATATTGGCTAGATTTTTTGATGTATTGGATCAACTTCTTCCAAATCGGCATTGGTACCAATTTCTTTTTCTCTAACTAACCTCTTTTTTGCGAACGTTGGCTTGTATCTTCCAAGCAGTATTGAGTTTCCTACCACTGTCACAGAACTCATAGCCATTGCTACACCAGCTAGCATGGGTAACCATCCAAATATCCCAACACCTAGAAAAGGTACCAAGACACCGCCAGCTATCGGGATTAATCCAGTGTTGTACGCAAATGCCCAGAATAGATTTTGCTTTATCTTGGATACGGTCTTCTTTCCAAGATCAAGTGCTATGACTACATCCATTATATCATCTTTTATCAAGATAATACCCCCAGTCTCCTTAGCAACATCCGTTCCAGAACCTATTGCAATTCCCAAATCAGCTCTTGCTAGTGCTGGTGCATCATTAATTCCATCGCCAACCATTGCTACCACTTTTTTTTCACCTTTTAGTTTAGAGGTTACTTGTTCTTTTTCTTGTGGTAATACCTGCGCAATAACTCTATCAATTCCAAGCTTAGATGCAACAGCGTTAGCAGTTCTTTCATTATCTCCTGTAAGCATTACCACTTCTATTCCCATTGATTTTAGTGCATCAATTGTTTCCTTAGCATTTTCTTTTATAGTATCTGCAATACCAATAATTCCTGCAAGTTTATTGTCAATTGCCACAAGTACAGCTGTTTTTCCTTGATTTTCAAGATCTTTGAGCTTTGAGTTTGCAGTTGCAGTAACATGAATATTGTTATCATCCATTAACTTTCTGTTTCCAATAAGTATTGTATGATCGGCGTATCTTGCTTGAAGACCATGTCCAGACACCGCTTCAAATGATTCTGGATTTGCTACCATGATACCTTTTTCTCTTGCGTAATTAACGACTGCTTGACCCAGTGGATGCTCTGAACCAGATTCTGCAATTGCGGTAAGGCGGAGTAGTTCTGTTTCGCTAATATTATTAGTCAGCTCAACCATATCAGTCACAGATGGCTTACCCTTTGTCAATGTCCCAGTTTTGTCAAACACTATTATCTGTACTTTATTTGCGATTTCGAGATATTCTCCTCCCTTGAACAGGATGCCATTTTCGGCTCCCTTTCCTGTACCCATCATCAACGCAGCGGGTGTTGCAATACCAAGAGCACATGGGCATGCAATGATTATCACAGATACAAATGCTAAAAGTGAAAAAGTAATGCCTATATCGCCAATAAAGTACCATCCTAGGCCTACACCTATTGCAACTGATAGCACTGCTGGTACGAAATATTTGGCTACTTGATCTACCAATCTTTGCATCTGTGCCTTTCCTGTTCTGGCCTCCTCTACTAATGTAATAATTTGAGAAAGCACGGTATCTTGTCCTACTTTAGTAGCTTTCACTCTTAGCAGACCACTCTTGTTTATTGTAGCTCCTATTACCTGATCGTTCTTTTTCTTATCAACAGGTATACTTTCGCCTGTTACAGCAGATTCATCGACAGATGATAACCCATCTACCACAATCCCATCTGTTGGTATTCTCTCTCCAGGTCTAATGACCATAATGTCCCCTTCTTGTACTTGTTCTATCGGAATCTCAAGTTCTACATCTGCGTTTCCTTCTCTTCTTATGACCTTGGCCATCTTTGGTTGAAGATCTAACAATTTCCTTACAGCATCAGAGGCCTTCTCCTTTGTTCTTGTTTCAAGTAATCTTCCAATTAGTATTAGAGTGATAATAATTGCTGCAGTTTCAAAATATACTGATTCAAATGGGAAGTATCCTGGCACAATTGTGACTACTGCACTATACAGATAAGCAGCTGTTGTACCTATTGCAATAAGCGTATCCATATTCGACGCTTTAGCCTTAATTCCATCCCATAGTCCTCTATAGAAACGCCAACCTATCCAAAATTGTAATGGAGTAGCTAGTGCTAGCATTACGTAATTAGTATAATTCATAATTTCCATTGGAAGTATGTGGCTGAACTGTGCTGGAAACATGTGGGGTAGGCTTAGGAATACTATGGGTGAGGTTAGTGCAACACTTATGGCAACATATATCTTGAGCTTCCGGAGTTCTTTCTCAGGCTGAGTGAACTCATTTAAACACTGTGTACTGCAAAAATAGTATACCCTGCCATCCTTGCTATACTGTATCGTGCTAGGTTTCTCTTCAACAAACATGCCACATACTGGATCTTTTGCCGTGTTCTCTCTCCATCTATAAGAATATAAAAACAGATGTATAAGTATGGGCCTTTACAATTATGAATATCTTATATAGCTGCTGAGAAAGAAGAAAAATAAAAATAAAATAAAGTGCTGGATATTTTCGAGATTCACTATACCGTTATGACTGTATTATGCTACATCTGTCAATCCCTGGCTTTGACCTGTGTTATTAGAAGATAATATCTGTCCTCCTGTATCCCCTATCGTAGGTAATCCTTTTTCGCTTAACACCTGATCAAGTAAT
>JBOGPP010000055.1:0-1687 GCA_050748485.1 Nitrososphaeraceae archaeon
GTGCCGTAATGTCCAGCAAGCTTCTCAATCTCGATGGGTTCTGCAAAATGATTTATGTGGTGAGTTGCTAGATTTAGTTTTTTTGTTAGTTGAACTTGCGAATTTTCCACCAATTCTTTTTTGTTAGCTAACGGTAAATCATATAACTTAAAAACATTGCTCCATATTGTCAAAGACGCACCGGAGTAATTTCTTCTCTACCTTCAATATGCGTAACCTGTGTAAGAGGATTGCCAATTTCTCGAATTAATTGGGATGAATAGTACATAAGATCGCTACTATATGCCGGACGTCACATAAATTAAAGGGCTACCTCAAACAAGTAGCGTTACAATGCCGACAAACAAGATACTAGTTCCCGATATCAAGTAATAAATGAAATCAAGTCTCACTTTATGCTCATTTAAAAACAAATGGTGATTTTGAAATATTTACCATAGTGGGTATCGGTATCACCGATAATACGGAACCGTAACTCTTTCCCCTGGTTTTCCTTCGCGTTGAGCTTTGATTTTCTTCACAGCCTCTTCAAAATGACGCATCATCACATGAGCTTCTGCCACGTGTTTAGCCGCCTCGTCAGGAGTAGGGTATTTAGCTAGGTATTCATGTAATACTAATGAAACAGCGGTGTTTGCTACAGAACCCGTATCTGCTCCAGTAAAGCCGTCTGTAAGCTCAGAGATCTTGTTTAAGTCTAGATCTGGACCCAGTGGTTTATCTTTAGAATGAATTTCCAGTATCTTGTGTCGGGCATGCTTATCAGGCATAGGAACGAATACTATCTTATCAAATCGTCCTGGTCTCAACAATGCCGGATCTATCATGTCTGATCTATTAGTTGCTGCTAGAACCACGACCCCTGATAAAGCTTGGATTCCATCCAATTCAGTTAGCAATTGGGATACAACTCTCTCAGTGACCATGCTGTCTCCACCCATACCACGCGTCGGTACAATTGAATCAATCTCATCAAAAAATACTACGCATGGTGAAGCTTGTCTAGCTCTTCTAAATATCTCACGTATACCTCTTTCAGACTCTCCTACCCACTTGCTAAGTAACTCTGGACCTCGAACGCTAATGAAATTGGCTTCCGATTCTGTGGCTACAGCTTTTGCCAATAGTGTCTTTCCGGTGCCTGAAGGTCCATACATCAATAATCCTTTAGGCATGGTGTGGCCCAGCTTTGTATACAGATCAGGATAGCGAAGTGGCCATTCTACAGCCTCTTGTAATTCACGCTTAACATCATCTAACCCCCCTATCGCAGTCCATGGAACATCAGGCGATTCAAGGTATACCTCCCTCATAGCCGACGGCATAACCTCTTTTACAGCATTTTCAAAATCGGCCATGGTAACAACGAGCTTATTTAGCACCTCTGGAGCAAGTTTTTCATCCTGCAGATTGAGTTCAGGTAGAAGCCTTCTCAAACATTTCATAGCTGCTTCCTTACACAAGTATTCAAGATCCGCACCTACAAACCCATGAGTTACACCAGCAATTTTATCTTGGTCTACATCAGTATCTAGAGGCATATTATGGGCATGAATCTGCAATATCTCCAGTCTACCTCGTTTATCAGGAACTTTGATCTCAATTTCTCTGTCAAATCTACCCGGTCTGCGTAACGCTGGATCTAGGGCATTTGGTCTGTTCGTTGCAGCAATTACTATAACTTTTC
>JBOGPP010000056.1:0-15918 GCA_050748485.1 Nitrososphaeraceae archaeon
CAAGAAGAGCTCTAAAAAATCTGAGGCTTGCAATCAGCGTTGTAATCGATTAATTCTATTTTCTATTGTTGTTCTTCGATGGGGTCTTTTCTTTTAAATCATCTATTCCTATCTCATTAACCGTAAAACGTATATCAGAATAAGGATGATATGGAGAATCAATCATCTTCGCTATTCTATTTTCACCTGATTTTCTAAGGTATATTCTATATGTAGAAGTATGGCCTATAACATTGCCACCGGCTGCCTTTGTTGGATCTCCAAAGAATGTATCAGGAGATGATTGCACTTGGTTAGTGATTACGATAGCAATGTTAAATATCTCTGCAAGTCGTATTAATTTATGCAAAAGTGAGTTAAGCCTCTGCTGTCTATCTGCAAGTGTACTTCTTCCAAGGAATTCTGCTCTATGAAGAGAAATGATACTGTCAACTATTACTAATTTGGCGTTAAATTCAGTCACATACTTGCTAAGATCTCGGACAATCAATTCTAAATGAGAGCTGTTATATACTTTGCATAAAACCGTATTTTTCAAGGTGTGTACAGAATCCAGTCCACGTGCATTAGCAATCTGTAGTAACCTCTCAGGTCTAAAGGTTCCTTCTGTGTCGATATAGATTACACCCCCATCAAGCCCATTTTCCATCGTAGGTCTTGGTGCCATAGCACATAAAGTATGACATATCTGTGATTTACCTGAACCAAATTCTCCATAAAATTCTGTAACAGCTTGTGTTTCTATTCCTCCTAGCAACAATTCATCCAAAGATTTAGAACCAGTAGAACATCTTAGCATAGCTTTCCTTTTTTCAAGAACAAAGTCAGCAGTCACAAATTCCTTTTCTAATACATTCGATTCTCTAAGCAGTTTCTGAGCTGCCATAATAAATGCTGCAGCGCTATCCTTGGAAGAATTAATATCTACAGCTAATTGGTCTGCACTAGTTACCGCTAGGTCCATCACTGATACGATCCCTGCCTCCTTAAGCTTCTTTGCTGTTGTTGGGCCTACTCCATCAATATCCTGTATCTCAAGGTCTATAGCATGAACAGACATTTTTTCGTTAGCATTGTATATAGTTACGTTGTTATTATCATCATCTTCAGAAGGATCTATACTAGGATCGGCTTGGATCCTTGTCTTTTTATCTGTCATTAACTAACGTAATATTAATTGCTGACACTTATTTAAAGGTCGAAGAACGTAACAGGGAGGGAGGGAATCACTAGAGCTGAAAAAAGGAAAGGTATGTAATAGCCGTTCAACCGTCCACTTGATTCAAGCCTCTAACAGTTGCCAACTTCAGAAAGTCACGTAATTATCTTGTCTTTCATAAGTGGACTCGTGCATTGCTGCTTATTAGGCAGCCCCCCCATTATCCGATAATGCAATGATGAAATCCAGAACGATGAATATCTCGATAAATAGCAATCCTCAAATAGTTTATGACTTCGTCTCAAACCTGGAAAACCTGCCTAGATGGGCTTCCAGCACCTTTTTATCCATAAAGGAAGTGAATGGGGAATGGGTCGTAGATACTCCACAAGGACGGAATAAAGTCATGCTTGCGGAAAGAAATAACTTTGGAATTTTAGACCACCATGTGAAGTTGACTTCTGGGGTAGAGGTATACGTTCCTATGCGTGTGGTGAAGAATGGTAATGGAAGCGAGGTGATGTTGACGGTGTTTCAGACACCGGAGATGACAGACAAGAGATATGCCGAAGATATAAAAACGGTTGAAAAAGATCTGAACCACTTGAAGATCATCATCGAAGAGTGTTAGAACAAAACTGGTAGTAGTTACATCATGATGATAGCGATATCAAAAGGTGAACTTAGTAGTTTTCTAAATCAGGGAACTTTTACGGCAAAACTAGTCACAGTTAAGGAAGACGGTATCACTACTATAATGCTCATTTTTGCTATGTGTAAGCGGTTTTAAAACCAATTTTCTAGAGATTGATTGCGACTTGATATTGATTTCTTTAGCCTGTCTAAAGCTCCAGTCACACGTTCTCTAGAGAAGTCTTTTTCTCCGCAAAGAAAATCAACTATACTACCGTAGTCGACATCAGCATATTCAATATTATTGATCTTTGGAACATCGGGATTTAGAAATATGTCGCGAATATCTTGATAAGGGATCTGTACTATTTTATCTTTTATTTTATCAATATTTTCTAATTTGCCATTTTCTCTAATTAGTTTTAAAGCAGTCTTGGGACCTATTCCAGCTACACCTTCAGGATTAAAATCAGTACCTATTAAAATTCCAATATCTACCAACTGTTCGTGGGTCAATCCTATTTTGTCAAGTACGTCTATATGTTTGATAATTTCCGGCTGAATATCCAGATATAGATTTCTATTAGGTACTTTTCTCTTTCCACTTATAGTGAGATTGCGTACTAGTCTCTTCGCTCCAAATAATATCGAATCATAATCTTGACTAGCTGCACAAAAAGCGTTATCAGATTTAGTCAAATAAGCTGCTGCTGCCTCTCCTTCTGATTGGGCCTGAACCACGGGTATTCCTAAAAGAGCGAGTAATCTTTTTGATTCTTCTACCATGATCTGTGTCAAAACGGAAGTAGCTTGACCAAATTTTCTTGCGTCTTCAAATCTTCCTTGTGTTATCGCTTCCTGGTATTTTTCGACAGCTTCTTGCTTAATACGTTTTCTTCTCTCGATTTCTTTTGATTTTAAATAATGAGGCTTACCATCAAAAACGTATATCAATTTTAGATTTTCACCTAGCAAATTTATGTTACGATAAAATAAACCACTTAAATGACTGGTTATCTTTCCTTCATTATCAGTAAGTAATTCTCCAGTCTGACCCCTAATTGTAGAAAGAAACTGGTAAATGGTATTATAGGCATCCACAGCTATTACTCTACTTGATAACTCCGTTGTAAAAATAGGTCTGGGTGATACAAGCAATTTAAGATCTAAACCCATTTCTTTCTTAAATTATGAGCAAGTAAGATTTACCTTTTTCTCTTTTCCTGTTGATTAACTATTCTTGAGATCGTACATTTCCCATGCCAGCATCATCAGAATATAGCTAGGAATATTTCATCTGTATAATAGAGAAAGAATATTATAAAGTTACAGATCGTCTGATAGTATACGCGATTGCATGATACTGTACGAACATTTATTGCTATGGATGCATCAAATATAACTGCTCTAGAGCACCTACAAAAAGAAATAACATCTAGCATTAGATGGGATTTAAATGTGGTTAAACAGATAGAAAAAGACAAATTTCATTTCACAATTCTATTTTTGGGTGAAATACATAAGGATATTATAAAAAATATTACGGAAAAACTATTGAGAGTCGAATTTGAATCGTTTAAGATATTGTACAATAACATCGGTGCATTTCCTAACAAGAACTTTCCTAGAATTGTATGGATAGGGATTGACGATGATGGGAAAAAAAAGATGATGAATCTTAGTCGTACTATCTTATCAAAATTGGATCGGGAAGGACTTAGAACTGACCAGATCTTTGCACCTCATTTAACATTATTCCGTCTGAAAAAGCAAGTAAGAATAGATTTTGATAGTTTATCTAATTTGATGGGAAACAGGATCTTTGGTGCTGACACTATGGATAGATTTCATCTGAAAAAAAGTGATCTTACATCGCAAGGTCCGATTTATTCAAATATGCTTACGGTTTATGCAAAATGAGCCAATTGAACTCAGTTCTCCTAAAAGCATTAGAACTATCTAAACCTATGCAAGGAGAGGTAAAAAAAGTATCTTCTGTTGCAAAGGAAGTCAAGGAAAGTATAATCAAACATGCATCCTCTACAAAAATTACGGATGTAGTCTTAGGAGGATCTTATGCAAAAGGAACCTGGCTTAAAGGTGATGTAGATATTGATATATTCGTCAAAATGAACAGTTCATTGAAAGAAGAAGAATTTGAACTACTTGGCAAGCAAATAGGATTGGAATCACTAAAACAATATCAACCGTATCTGAGATATTCTGATCATCCGTACGTTGAGGCATTTGTCGAAGGAATAAGAGTAAATATAGTCCCTTGTTACGATGTTGAAAAGTGGAATTGGATAAGTGCAGCTGATAGATCACCATTTCATACAGAGTATGTTACAAAGAAGTTAGATGAGGAAAAAAGGGATCAGGTTAGGCTATTAAAGAAGTTTCTAAAATCCTTGGGAATATATGGGGCTGAAATTGCTAAAAATGGTTTTAGTGGATATGTCACAGAAGTATTAATTCTTAAGTACGGTTCGTTCCAATCTACTTTAGAAGCATTATCTCATGTACAAGAGGAAAAATTCATAATCTCGACGGGTCCAATAGATGAAGAGGCTGCAAAGAAAACATTTAAACATTCTATAATTATATTGGATCCAATTGATCCTAAGAGAAACTTAGGAACAGCAATCTCGGTAGAGAACTTTGGCAAATTTGTATTAGCAGCAAGAACATTTCTAAAGAAACCATCGATAGAATTCTTCATACGTCAAGAGAGAGGAGGAACTGCTAATATTTTTTCAGAGATATATCCAAATATATTAGTAGTAAGTTTTAACTACAGAGAACGCAGCCCAGATGTGATTTGGGGTCAACTTAAAAAGAGTATAAATGCTATTTCCAAGCAATTGACACTAGGGGGGTTTAATGTTATAAGAAGTATATGTACTACAGACGAGAGAACAGAAGCAGCTTTCATATTTTTGTTAGAATCAATAACTCTACCATCATATATGGTAAAAACTGGTCCGAAGGTTTTAAGGAAATATGATTCTAGTAATTTCATTTCAAAGAATAATAACGTTGCACGATTAATGTGGATTGATAATGAGATGCGAATAACCACCTTAGTAGCAAGAAAGGCTACTGATGCAAGAGAATATGTTAGACTTCTTTTAGATGAACGAATTGATAGTATAGGTATCACTAAGGACCTTGTACCGGATCTCGGGAATAAAACACAAATTTATATTGCAAATGAAACTAAATTTACATATTTGGTGAAGACAGCAATTAATGAACTCACTACAATTGAAAAGATATTTTTCTGATAAAAATGATCCGAATTTATCTAATCTTGCCAAGATCATTTCCTATCCCACTCTGAGTACGAGTGAATTCATCAAACGCATTGAAGAAATACAAGATCTGGGAATAACTGATATCATATTTGAAGGAAATACTCGAATTGGTAAAGTATCAATCTTGGGCAAAGGTTCAGTCAGTATAGTACTTAAAGTGAGGATTGACAATAAAACATATGCTTTAAAGATTAGAAGAATGGATGCAAATAGGAAGACAATGTTAAGAGAAGCTTCAGTACATCAAATAGTAAATACAATTGGCATAGGTCCTAAGTTAATTAAATTCTCAGAAAATCTAATTATCATGGAATTTATTGATGGTTTAAGTATTATTGATTGGATTCGACAACAATGTCTTAACAAGTATAGAGTGCTAAATATTGTTACTAAGATACTAAAACAATGCTTTATTTTGGATATGGCAAATATTAATCATGGAGAATTAAGTAATTTGAATTATCACATAATTGTTTCGTATTCAGATCGCGTTAGCATTATAGATTTTGAGAGTACGAGCTTAAATAAGAAGAAATCTAATAATGTAACTTCTGCAAGTCAATCACTACTTATAAATGGAATGATATCACATTATATAAATAATATGCTAAATCTTTTGTCCAAAGACAACATTATAGAGAAACTAAGAGTATATAAGAGAGATCAGAATGTTACAAATTTTGATTCCTTAATACAAGCCCTTTCAAATGATGTTTGATATTAGCACACATTGAATTTTTATTGATGTATTCTTTTTCCAGTAGAATGATCACTTCTAAGATCAGATAATTACAATTGATGCAACAGCTAAATATTTTAATTAAATACATACTAATGTAATTATCAGTAATAATAGAAGGTTCACATAAATATTTAGTTTACATGTTCTATTTGATTCTATCATGAAATACAGAAGTAGAACAGAAATTGTGGGTCTGATCTTAGAGGCTGCAAATGGAGGAGCTACTAAGACAAAAATAATGTACAAGGCATTTTTATCATTTGCTCAGCTCCGAGAATATCTTACAATGTTACAGGACAATGGACTTATCGAATATGAAGATGGGAAGCACACATATAGAACAACAGAAAAAGGAATGCGTTTACTACACATCTATAGCAAAATGTATGAATTAGTACCACCACTTACAACAATAGCTGTAACTGATAAGGACATTAACATAGGACATAATAGTACTAGTAATGATAATGATAATGGCAATAATAGTGACAAGAACTTCGTAGCCAATGATAATTAATCAAATTAGGAAAGGGTAAGCAGAAAGCTCCAGTATAGCAATAATCCGTACAGCTCAGCCTCTGGCTACTTTCCGAACACTTTTTGACCATGTGATCCAAAAGTTCATATTTTATGCCTTATTAAGGCAACTTCAGCCTAAAAAATTAAAAAGTAATTTATAACATTATAATATTTATGATATTTGCAAAATAAGGTTGCAAAAACATTGTATTACCTTATATTGTATCTCCCCATCAACACGGGGGAATGGCAATGTCATATACTTTTAGAAATCATTTACCTATTCTAAACATTTTAGTTCCGCAAGTAGTACAAATGCCCTGGGTAGCTGGTTTACCATTCTTCATTGTGACCTTTTTTTCATCTTTCATTAGTCTTTTTGACTTACACTTAACGCAATATGCTTCCATACTCATGCAATAAAGAGCCTAGATAAAAGAAGTGGTGTATAAAATGATTGTCAGAAAGCCTAGCGAGACTTATCCTTTTTTAGATTATCGTTATAATATTATTATCCTAGATCTAATCCTAAGTACGATTATTCTTGAAAGTATTTTGTAAAGCTGATGATTATTTATATATTTAGTGCATAATACGTCAGATAATTTGTAAATATAATTCACTTACTGCCGTCATAGAAACCTTTCTTAATTATACATTGTATCATATTATTGTATATGACATGTACTATATGCATTGATGTTAATGAAAGTTTGAATTGTAGCATTTAGTAGAAAAATATCCCAGATTCTATACTAATATATCTGAACTTGGAGAGTACAGATCAAGATAGGATTCCAGTAGAGGTCAAAGATGGTGCCTGTTTGTGACTGTAGAGGGGATTCGTCATATTCTAAATCAAAAGCAGCAGTTGCTATTTCCCATGTATCAATATGTTCTAATCAGAACTATAAATTGAAGTAATAAGATTAGTCCCAACTACAAACTTAAAGGAAAACTACTAAATGAATTGCTATCTATGAAAAGTGGAAGAATAGTAATTCTCGTAAGACATTATAGATTTGACTTATTTCTAGATTTTCAAAAATAAAGATTAGATCAGATTATTTGTGTGTTTATGCAATGTTTTAAATTAGGACAGAAAACGAAACTAGTAAATAATGGATACGAATGAGATATTTGATAAAGTATTAAGTTTATTAAGAAAACATCATGAATGGTTCAACAACTCTATCCCATTAATTGCTAGTGAGAATATACCGAGTCCAGCAGTAAGAGAGGCAATTATATCTGATTTCGGAAATAGGTATGCAGAAGGATGGCCAGGCGAGAGAGTCTATGCAGGTTGTACGTATATAGATCAAGTAGAGATAATATGTAACGATTTAGCGAAGAGAGTCTTTGGTGCTGAATTTGCAGACTGTAGGGCAACATCCGGAGTGGTAGCAAATCTTGCAATATATTCTGCATTCGCAGATCCAGGCGACTATATGATTGCTGCATCTATACCCACTGGCGGTCATATTTCACATGGCAAGAAAGAACATTCTGGTACTGCTGGTTTAGTACATGGATTGAATATAGAACATTATCCTTTCTCAAAGGAAGAAATGACCATCGATGTAGATGCAACAAAGAAAAAGATCGAAGAAATGGCTAGATCTGGTAAGACGCCAAAGTTAGGAATGTTTGGAGGCAGTCTATTTCTTTTCCCTCATCCTGTAAAGGAATTAGCTGACTTTATGCACGATTACAATATTCATATTAATTACGACGGAGCTCATGTGGCTGGTCTAATTGCCGGAGGTAGATTTCAAGATCCATTAAGAGAGGGAGTCGATACAATGACGATGAGCTCGCATAAAACTTTATGGGGTCCCCAAGGAGGGATTATAGTTTCGTATGATAAATACGCAGAATCCATAAAAAAGGCAATCTTCCCTGGTAATACTAGTAGTCACCATCTTCATCATGTCGCAGGTAAGGCAATTGCATTGACTGAATCACTAGAGTTTGGAAGAGAGTATGCTACACAGGTAATCGCGAATGCCCAAAAACTTGGAGAACAGCTTGCAGGTTTAGGTTTTGGAGTATTAGGAGAAAAGAGAGGATACACTGAGTCACATCAAATTGCTGTTGATGTATCAAAGTTTGGTGATGGAGGAACCGTTGAAAAAGATTTGGAAAATGCAAATATAATTTTGAATAGACAATTGTTGCCGGGTGACATTAAAGCGGGGAGACATTATATGCATCCCAGTGGGATAAGGATCGGAGTTCCTGAGGTTACTAGGCTAGGAATGAAAGAAGATCAAATGATAGATATCGCTCATTTTATAAAACGAGTAGTGATTGAAAAGGAGGATCCGACTATTGTTGCAAAGGACGTATCCAATTTTAGAAAAGAGTTTCAAAAAGTCCACTATACATTCGACAACATAACAGGTGCATATGAGTATATTAGTCTAGTTAATAGGTCTAAACAATAACAAAATATTATCAAAATAATCAATCGTCGTTAGTTATTTTTTATTATTTATTCATGAATTCAATCAGTGTAGATTGTTCCTTCTTTTGTTCTCGAAAGATCAGTTTCAATTCGGTAGTTAGAGATTCTACTCTGTTACGCAGATAATCATTAATCTTAAATTCTCTACACATATAATGTGCAATATTAAGATATTTCTCAACAGAACCTCTTGTTACTGTTTGTAATAATTCATTTTCACATCTAAGACAATTACCACGTAATGGAATTCTGCGATATTTTTCTGCACATTTACTACATCTAAATGTCTGAGAGGAATAGGCTCTCATGTTACCCATTATATCAGGTAGGATATGTGTAGTGAGTACCATTGATACTACTTCATCTTCATCGACTGCATTAATTAATCTTGCAATAGATATTTGCATCTGCAACTTTTCATCCATAGTACTTAATCTAGAATATGCACTATGTTGAACATTTGTTGTTAATGTTTCAGTAAAATGTGTAAACATATAGTTGAAAAATTGATCCTCTTTTCCAATCCTATTCTTTATGATCTCTATTTTGGAAGTGATATCTGCTGCTTTAGCTCTATTCCAGGTAGCCTCGTAGAATTCTAGAGGATAGAAAGAGGATATGTCTACGTTGTGTGCCTGTCGCTGTACTTCATAAGGTAATACAGTAGGCTGAATCAACAACGGAGCATCCATAAGTCCACCAATTTTATCGGGCAAAAAGTCAAAGGAAAAATTTAGAAATGCATCCAGAAGGAGCATTATGGAGTCAGCATCACCATCGCAATCTCTTCGCTTTGCTGAATGCCATATAGGAGATGCTAGACATACCTGAGATTTTGTGAATCCGATAATTCTACCTATAATACCAACTGATGTGTGCGGAGCAAGGCCAACAATCAAATGACCTATCAAATCTTCAATAGTAGAAATGCCATAGTAAGGTTCTAGATGATATACTTTTACTAATTCCTCATCTATAAATTTGGCCACATTAACTAGATGTTCTGCACAATCCAGAGGTAGGACTATGTCTTGCAGCAATAGTTCGATAAGCTGATCGGATGAAGTCAGATCTTTGTCAATATAATCCTTATTATATCCTAATTTCTTAATTTTTTCAATATTGGTCATTATCCAAACTGGTTTAAAATGTGTGAGTGGTTCATTGGTTGCATCGAATCTTATAGTTCCATCTTTAAAGGTATACAACTGATGTTTTTGTCGCAGCAATCCCTTCTCCAATAATTCTGCTGATTTATTTTTGCTCATCAGAGCCTTGACTCCTTTAAAAGGTTCTGCAGCCTTTAGACCGAGTTTGTGTTGAGCTTGCTCAATTACTTTACTCAAAGGAAAGCTAACAGGCGAATAGGGTTTACCTTCCCTGCCACATCTACTACAACGATTGTTCTTTCCATTATACACGATCTCTCTACAGACTATACACAAATTACGAATAGGAGTAGAGGATCCACATTTAGTACATTTTGTTCCTAGTGAAGGAAATCTACAACTATTACAAAATCTATTCGCGATTTCTGTAAAAAAGGATGATTTGATCTTTGAAGCTTTTAGAATATCTCTAGTGGAGCCACCTTTTGAACCTATAGGGAATAATACATGAACTGGAGGTTTCATTTTTCGTTCTGCAGCCTTTTCAGGGCGGCCGACTCTTACTGCAATTGAAGAAGCAAATTTTGGCATCAATCGAATTCCAGAAATAGATGAGACAAATTCTATTGTATCCAATGATTTAATATTATCATTAGCAGAAAACTGTAAACTACATCTTTCTGTAGGGATGCTAGAATCCGAAAACAGGAGTCTCTGCAAAGAGTATACCTGATCAGGATTATCGATCTTAATATGTTCATCTACTAATGAATGGTATACTCCAAGTCGCTCCAAAATATCTTTTAATTGAAAATTATTCTTAATTAAGAAATAGGAACATGATGCTCCATTATTATCATCCTGAATATAGGAACAAATTAGGTTTTCCTTTAAGAATATCACTTCATCTATACTGATGTGCTCCCAGAAAAAAGAATACCTTGGACATAATGGTATGCCTAACATCAAACTCATCCTAAATGCATCTTTTATATTTGGTATGTCTTTGAATGATTTGCTCGTTAGTTTAATCAATTGGGGATTAATTTCTGATCTTTGCAGGTTTGAAATACTTGAATCTGACAGATGGGAGTGTAATTCTTGAAGCCATACCTCTTCTACGTAAGATGCAGGAAGCAGCTCAGCATTATTTTCAAGAAAATCACCATAGCTTATAAGTATGTCACCAAGATAAAGGATCTTTTCAATTCTTTGTCGTACAACTGAAGCATGTTCAGCGGTTCTTACTTGCAAAACACTCCCATCATTAAGTCGTACTATTGGTGGATCTATATCATCTACCAACGCTATGGTTGATGCTTTGCCTGGTACGTCCATTTTTATCTGTGTTCCTACAACTATCGCGTGATCTAAAAGAACTGGAACTGCAGGATGGATTCCAATTGTTGCGAAGCCAGTATTACAACACCTGCCATATCTTAATCTAAATCCACCCAACCGCTTTGGCATAGAAAGTACAGGTCGTCCAGTAATAACTTCCGACATTCTGTGATTGGCCGCGTCGTCACCATCACCAGTTTGTACTGCTCCTTTTAGATCTTTAAGCCACTCCCAGCCAACAAGGTCCAGAGCTTCGACGAGTTTAAGTAATTTTCTACTTCTGCCAATAATACCATCATTCATTACCCTTAATGCACCCCCGCGTACCCTATCAGTAGCGATGCGCCTCATGTTTCTATGGCCTGCAACCTCTAGCTGGTCGGTATCAATACCATCAAGTTCTACGGGTAAACTTTTGATGCATTTAATGACATCTTCATCTAAAACTTTGAATTGAAAATTGCCTACTTCACGTTCATAAACACGAAGTTCTTCTACAAATCGACCAGTTTCATCATCGTAGGAGTTTGCAATGTATTTACTTATACCAACAACTTTTCGAGCGTGATCTGCTATTAACATGGTAAGTGCCGCTTCGGTTCCTCCAGCAGACCGTATTGGGCCAGCAAATGAGATAGAAAGATAGGTACTACCGTCAGAATTATTTTTAAGTTGAACATTGGAGATACCCTGTAATGGTGCCACCGTCACACCTTCTGTGACCACAGCTAAGCTCACTCGGACGGCATTATCAAGTCGAGTTCTAAGATCTTCAGCATCATATTCTCCTAATGCAATTTCTTCGGCAATCTTGAGTGCCGCTTTTTCTTTAGTAGTCCGTTCTAATAAGGTCCTTAGCCTACTTGCAATATCAATATCGTGCATTTTTGCCACCCTATCAGCCAGATCGTATGCTATTTTAGACTCAATTGCATCTGAAGCATCTAGACCAATTTTTCTTGCTTTTGAACCTAATTCATAAATTTGCTCGACTTTTCTAAGAATGTCTTGTTGATAATTCATGTAATAAACTGGCATATGGGTATTCCTCAGACGAGTTACACCATCGCTAGTTATCGTCATTATTGTGTAATTATCATCTCCTTATTGAGTGTATAATAGAAGATAGTTTATTCTCCCAATCATCATCTTTCTCTATTACTGTTCCAACTACTATTATATCTGCACCTGCATTAGCGATTTCCTTAGCTTTCTCAGGAGTACGAACGCCACCACCTACGATCAAAACACCAGTAAAGTGTTTTCGCACTGCTGCTATCATATCTGTGGGAATACTGTGAGCCGCGCCCGATCCGGCCTCAAGGTATAGAAACCTCATCCCTAAGTACTGTGCTGCCAACGCATACATTACTGCTATTCCTCCCTTATCAAAAGGGATAGACCTAGCGTGACCAACAAACCATGCTGTTGTATGTTCACCTATAACAAGATACCCAGTAGGTAATGACTCGATGTTATATTTTTTAACTGACAAAGCTCCCAAAGCCTGTGCCCCAGTAATAAAGTAAGGATTCTCTGAATTAAGTAGGGAGCTGAAAAGAATTGCATCAGCTTTAGGTACAACTCCAGTTACATTACCTGGAAATAGTATTACAGGTATATTGATTTTAGACTTAAGAGTAAAGACCATTTCTGCTAGTTCAATCTGATCTGTCGCTGACGAACCACCGATAAGGATTGCAGATGCACCTAGACTCTGAGCCTTATTTCCTATAAGTGCTGCATTGGTAGAATTTTCTGAATCAATGAGTGGAAAGCACAGTGTACCATATTTCTTTAATTCGTCTAATATGTAATTCTCGATCCTGCGTTCCACATTCTAGTTCATTCTTAAGCACTATATATCATTGCTTTGATAAGTCATGAGTCAAATCCATAAAGGATATTATTTAGCTATACCAATTTGTATAGTACATTGGCTTCTAACGAAATGCAATATAATGATATAATCAAACACATTATTACAAATTCTCTATTTACTGAACGCCAGATATATATACTTTATAATAAATTCTCTGGGAGGAGTCCTCCTGACAGAATAAGTAAAGGTGCATATTATAGACAGCTTAAGCAATCTGAACAAAAAATCGTTAGAGTTCTTTATAGTCTTATTATCTTAAGATATCTAAACATGATTGATACAGGAACATTTCATACAATAGAAGTAATATTAGATAACACATCACATCTTATGGAAAGCATCAAACGTGATACGATATCCCAGAACGATAGCCGTAACGTGATATCACTTTTAGATGAAATAATACAAAAATTAATCCATGCAAAATAAAAGATATATCAATGATATATCACATCTAGATGTGATGTTTGACGGCTATGACATGCACATCCTGCTATTGGTAGTAGTTTCTTTTTTTTGTGGAGTTGCAATAATCCTATCTTACAAGGCTGTGAAATTCTTTAAGCATAATAACAGTTCCTTAAAAAATGCAATTGTTGATAACAGAATAAAACAATATGCCGACAAATTACAAGTATATGATAAAGCAATTGCAGATCTCCAATTTAAGGTTGACATTTTAGAAATGTCAGAAAGGACTCGCTTAATATCACGTGATATAGACAGTAAAAAGGACGTTTCAGAACGTGATTCAGAACGTGATATTGATATGATATCACAAAATGATGTGATTATTGAAGAATCTACGGAGAAACCTGCACAAACACATACGTACATAGATACTTTGGAGCAAATATTGTTGTTGTTAAAGGAGAAACCAATGACGACAAGGCAAATTCAAGAGAGGGTCAGAAAGACACGTGAACATACATCCCGTATAATGAATGGATTATATCACTCAGGTTTTGTGATGAGAGATACAAGTTCTAAGCCATTTAAATATAGCATTACTGACACAGGATTACGACATTTACATGATTTGCATAATGATTTGAACGTCACAACTAGGACTGAACAGAATCTAGAATCAGTATAGGCCTGTTCTGCATTTGATTTATTATTTCAAGCTTGTTAACATTACATTAAATCATCATTAACATGCTTTATTAATTGCAAACTGTTAAGGAAAAATTATGAGAAGCTGGGATTAAATCATTTTCTCATTGTTTGTTAATAACAAATTCTGAAATGCAGTTCAGATTAACTCTCCAGTGGAAATAAAGGGGTATATTTTGGGACATTAACAATGTTAAAAACGTTATTAACTCTCCAGTGGAAATAAAGGGGTATATTTTGGGACATTTTATGCTAGCAAAGTATGTTTTAGAACCAGCGTTAACATCTGATTTAGTAATGTATTAACACCCACCCCTTGATTTCTTTTGCAGTTCATATCTCATTATCTAATATATTCATTGATAGATAGTTAAGTTAAGAATTAACAATAATTGATTCTCGTGTTTAAAATCGTTTGTTAACTTGTTGTTAACACCCTTTAGTTTAGTATCTTTCTTATGTTGGAAAGGAAAAACAGGGGTGTGGGTATATTTACATGGTAATAGGAATGATGAATAGATTTGAATGATGATAGTCTTGATAGTATATTTGATAAAGCTGCTTCGGGAACGTCGCTAGTTGTTAAAGATAGAAGAGCATTAACCATAGATTATGTGCCTGACCGACTTCCATTTAGAGATGAAGAAAGTAAGACTATCGCACATACTTTATCTATTGTTTTAAAAGGATCTCGACCATCTAATTTATTGCTTTTTGGGAAACCAGGAACGGGAAAGACTGCCGTGGTTAAGAATGTCTTACATCGACTTTCTGTTAAGGGCGAGGAGTTAGGATTAGAATTAACAGTGCCATTTGTAAACGCAAAGAGTGCTAATACAGCATATAAGGTCTTACACGAAATTGCTGAAAATATGGGCATTAATAAAGGAGAAAAAAAATTACAGGTTCATTTTACAGGCTTATCAATGGGTGAGGCAACCGACAGAATATTAGAATTTATTCAAAGAAGGAAGAAACTTTATGTGATTCTTGTTATAGATGAAATTGATTCACTGGTGGAAAAGAATGGGGATGATATACTTTATAATTTTACTAGGGCTAACGAGAGATTCTCAACTGAATCATTTGTTAGTCTAATAGGAATATCTAATAGTCTAACATTTAAGGATAAACTTGATCCTAGAGTTAGGAGCAGTCTCAGCGAAGAAGAGTTAGTGTTCAATCCGTATACTGTAGAACAACTGCAAAGAATCCTTGCAGAAAGGACAATGATAGCATTTAATGAAGGCGTAGTTTCAAGTGCGGTTATTAATCTTTGTGCAGCTATGGCCGGTAGAGAGCATGGAGATGCCAGAAAGGCGATTGACCTTTTAAGAGTAGCAGCTGAAATTGCAGAAATAGAAAGAGCAAATAAAGTTGAAGAAAAGCATATTAGATTAGCACAAGAAAAAATTGAAAAGGATACAAATTATGAAGTTTTGAGAAATTCAACAACGCATACCAAAATACTAATGTTAGCAGTATTGAAATCAAGAAATGGCAACACTGGAGAAGTATATGAAATATACTCAGATATATGTAGACGTATTGAGCAAGAACCATTAACCCAACGTCGAATAACCCAAATAATGAGTGAGTTAGATCAATTAGGACTAATAACTAGTGATGT
>JBOGPP010000057.1:0-30781 GCA_050748485.1 Nitrososphaeraceae archaeon
CAAACTGATATCCATCACCAACAAATTTCAATTTCTCCTCTGGATATCTAAAGGTGAACCTCTTGATCAAAAGATGTTTTGATCCTGATTCAATAGACTTGATAAACCCACTAGCTGTACTACTCAAATTGTAGCGATAATAAAGTGTATCACATTGACATATATAAGCGATCCCAAAAGCCAGGTTTAGACTGTTTCTAGTTCAGACGGTCCAACTATATCATTTTATAGCAGGGATTGACTTTAGGAAGAGAAAACAAATTTGCTACACGCTAATTATATTATTTGACCACCGAAACTTCTGCCTGTTTGCAAATTTTATAGCAACTGAATGATACTTCTCTATTGGTAATATGGCTAGCCTAACGTCCTGTTTGTTGATTAGAACTGTCGAATCTAACTTGTACGTTTGGGTTGGGGTTATTGAAGCAGCAAATCGAGTCCCCTGCAGCCCAAGTTTCAATCTAGTGGAAAACATTGCTAGTTCTGAGGTGTACTCGAAGATAACGTCTTAATAGCATGATAATTCAATTCTAGAGCATCGTCATAAGATGCCTAAAGATTATCATAATGAGGGAAGATTCGGAAGTTACGGAGGTCGGTATATACCTGAAACCCTGGTTCCACCAATTGAGGAACTAGAAAGGGCGTATGCTAAATCTAAGAAAGATCCTCAGTTTAAAAGTCAACTACGCTATTATCTAACTGAGTACGCAGGTAGGCCAACACCTCTTTACTATGCGAATAATCTTACTCACTACATAGGTGGTGCTAGAATCTACCTAAAGAGAGAAGACTTGCTACACGGAGGTGCTCATAAAATTAACAATACCTTGGGTCAGGGACTATTGGCCAAACAGATGGGAAAACAAAGGATCATTGCAGAAACAGGTGCGGGACAACATGGGGTAGCTACGTCAATTGCCTGTGCAGCACTCAATCTTAAGGCAGAAGTTTACATGGGTCTCAAGGACACTCAGAGGCAAAGTCAGAATGTACTTAGAATGGAACTCCTTGGCGCCACAGTTCATGAAGTTAGTTCTGGAAGTCAAACTTTGAAAGATGCGATCAATGAAGCATTGAGGGATTGGATAGCGAATGTGGAGGATACATATTATTTGATAGGGTCTGCAGTTGGGCCACACCCCTATCCGACAATTGTGCGAGATTTTCAGAGTGTGATAGGAAGTGAGATTAGGAATCAGGCAAAAGAAAAATTCGGACGACTTCCAGACGCGGTAGTTGCTTGTGTTGGAGGGGGCAGCAACGCTATCGGAAGCTTCTACCCTTTCCTTAATAGACGAGAGGTTTCACTCTATGGAGTCGAAGCCGGGGGAAAAGGAATAAGCACATTAAATCACTCCGCAAGTTTAAATGCTGGAACAGTTGGGGTTTTACACGGTATGAGGAGTTACCTTCTACAGGATAAGTTTGGTCAGATAAGCAATACACATAGTATTTCCGCGGGCCTCGACTATCCGGGAGTCGGACCTGAACATGCGTTTCTAAAGGATACTCGGAAAGCCATGTATGTTAGTTGCACGGATCGTGATGCAATCAACGCCTTCATGGCCCTATGCAAATATGAAGGGATCATTCCAGCTCTTGAATCATCTCATGCTTTGGCCTATGCCATGAAGCTTGCTAAAAAAATAGGGCGAAGTAAGAATATTGTCGTTACTCTGTCCGGCCGAGGCGACAAAGATATCAATATTCTTTTGGAACGTAAAGATTTTTCACGATATGGAATCAAATCAAAATGATTGCAATCAAAAAGATGGATGATCGAATTGGCCGGAAGTTTAGTAACTTAAGGGAAAGAAAGCAGGCAGCTTTGATCTGTTATATGGTAGCAGGCTTCCCTGATCTAAAAATGAGTGAAGCTGTTATTGAAACATTGGTTAATGCGGGAGCAGACATGATCGAAATAGGAATCCCTTTTTCCGATCCCATAGCTGACGGCCCCATGATCCAAGAAGCCTCGCATCACGCCTTGACTCACGGAGTTAGGCCTCAACAATGTGTTGCATTGGCTGGGGCCACCAGGAAGATATTTCCTGACTTACCACTCATCTTTATGACTTATAGCAATATTTTATATCGTGCTGGATTTGAGGACTTTATGTCTAAAGCCAGAGCTTCAGGTATTGATGGTTTCATATTACCTGACATGTCGATAGAGGAGTCAAAGGAATACATCAAGATATCTCGGGAGCTCGGGTTAGCATCAGTTTTCATCGTTTCTCCAAATACAAAAGATAACCGTGCGCGTAGAATTATGAATGCTTCTACCGGTTTCCTGTACGCCGTTTCAGTTTATGGTGTCACGGGTGTCAGAAGTACGCTTTATGATCGTTCTTTAAAAAGGATAGTTAAACTACGAAAAATTTCAAATCCATTCCTTCCGGTCGCTGTAGGCTTTGGAGTACAAAATCCGGATCAGGTCTCGATGATGGTTGGTGCTGGTGCAGACGCAGTAATTATAGGGAGCTCACTCATCAATATTATAAAAACATCAGAGAATAATCCAAATATGTTGAATGACCTTTACAATTTTGTTCTACGTATGAAGAACGCTTGTTGTCATTTGTAACCTTTTCATCAAGCATTGGCAAACCACCCGAACTGTGCTTGAGGAAACCTTCCTGTTGTTGGAGCAGAAATGAAAGAACAAGATCTCCAGAAACTCTTTATTGAATCACTTCTTTCAGGTGAAATACAGGGGATAAGCGAAATAATTGACATATCCTCCTTTCAGAAAGCCGAGAAGATAATTAGAATAAAGAAAGAAGGATACTTTAGATATTTTGATCTGGTTTTAGGTATCATCAGTTTGCAAAGAGATTTGCCCACAAAGATAAAGGTTGACTCAATAGAAGCGTATGATAGATCCCAGAACCTAATGATGCGTACTTCAGAACTAATTGCTTTCGCCAGGGAAGAGAATTGCAGAGCTGATTCGATCGACCTTATTCCCGTAGAATTTAAATCTGACAATGATTCACTTGATGAAAGACTTCCTAGGCAGGTAATCAATGCAATATTGGCGTTCGGGCGATCCGTAGTAGTCTTTGACAAGAGACACACTGCAAGAATTCAAAAATACGGATTATTCAGATTAATGCCTGCCTCCATAATTGGATATTCACTTGATAACAAGTTTATGGTTATTTCATCGGACAAACATATTATTGGCGAGTCATTGGTTAGACCTCAAAAATCCACGTTTGCAAAAATACTTAGGGATAACGGTTTGATGGATAATCTTACTGCTGTGTATTCGCACATCAGTATGACTCAAAGGATCTATCAAAAAATGCTTTTCAACCAAATCTTTGAAGAAAGGATCGACCTTTTAAAAGAAGATATAGAATTCCTGGCTGGACTGAAGAGGCATTCGTATGCTCATGAAAGAGAGCAGATAAAAAAAATTGTAAGAGAAAGCATCAACAGAAAGATTACCGACTATGTGTAATCGCTACTTTGTGTTGCATGGTTCTATGGTAATGGCATGAATTGAATCCCTATTACTAAAAGGAAGTAACCGTCAAATGAATTGTTGATTTGATAGCAAGCCAAAATATGGGCTAATATATTCTACGGCATGACAATACCAGAAAAATCTGTGGCGAACAAGATATTATTTATGGTAACTTGAAACTTTTGCCCGTTTCTTTCAACTATGACTTCTACATCGTCAATGGAATCAGATATTTCTGCCCCCTCAATTCGACCAATTACTACATGAATTGATTCATGGGCAATTAGCGAATCCATGTAAGGCTCTATCTCTTCAAAATCACTTGAGCCTCTCTTACATGTTTCTTGAGATGTGATAACTATCATTGTGGTTCCCTCATAGGTAAAATATGCAGGGGAATTGTCGATAGCGCACGCAAGCGCGAAATCATTTATTGGCAATGGCCAGTAGAGTTTGCAATCTTATGCTATATATACAAACAGATTTCTAGGGGTTCTGCCCCAATAGAAAAGAATAGCTACTCACTAACAAATTATATCGCTTTAGATGACGAAATACTCGGCCTCAGGATGGTGGACTACAATTGCCGCTGTTGACTGGTCGGGAATTATCTGTCCAGCTTCCGTAAGGAATATGCCTGATTTAGAGGGATCCAGAAGTTTCCAAACTAGGTGATGTTGCGCAACATCAGGACAGCTTGGATATCCCCAACTGTACCTTAATCCCCTTGGCGGAACGATATTCAAGTCCGACCTAATTCTATGATTAACCCATTCTGCCAATGCTTCAGCTGTTTCGACCGCAAGACCGTGTAGATAGTAAGCGTCAGTATATCTATTTTGCTGGTTCCATTCCTCAATAATTGAGCTTGCTCTTTTCCCTACAGTGGCAATCTGAAATGCAACAATATCATTTTCACCAAAATAATCTGTAATGCACAAATGTTTCTCTTGTGATGATCTGGGAAAATCGAATCGTACCTCTCCAGCACCATTGGGAATCTCTACCTCAAGCAAGTTGTTTCTATTGTGGCATCTGAAATATCCATAAACCACAGTACACGTAAACAGTTTCTGTTTCACGACTCTGTCTTGCCATTCTGCTAGCAGAGCTTCGGGATCTGACTCTGTTTTGTTGATGGCTTTGCCCCGCATCCCCCACGACAATACAAATAGAGACTTTTTATTTAGATACTTCCATACCTCATAAAGATTGATATCTTTCTGATCAATTCTGATAATCTTGTTAATATGAGGTGGTTCTGGAGGTATGACTGGAACTATCTTGCTGTGTGGTATCACCTCAGCCTTCTTAGTATATGATATATTGTCTTTCCATATACTCAATTTGTACTTCCAATCTGACAAGAACGAATCTCTTTGATCTGATGTTATACTATTCATTATCTTTAATCCATCGAATGCAGTCTTACAGTAGAAAACCCCGGTATCATAAACTCCTCCATCCTTTGCTATTCGATTTATGTAATTGCTATTTATTGCGGCACCTCCGCAGAGAATAGGAATTTTAATATTATTAGTTCTCGCAAATTCAACAAAATATTGCATCTGCTTCGAAGTTGAAACTAGTAATGCAGATAATCCTACGGCGTCAGGTTTCACTTCATTTATTTTATCTACTATTGTTTGAAGCCCAACCTGTTTGCCAAGATCATATACAGTATACCCATTATTGGTTACGATAGTCTTTACCAGATTTTTTCCAATGTCGTGAACATCACCATACACAGTACAGAGTACCAATTTGCCCTTGGTAACCCCTTCCTCCTTAATCAGATACTTCTCCAATTCAGCAACGGCTGCTTTCATGCATTCTGCAGATTTGAGAACGAAAGGCAGGATGATTTCACCCGCACCAAATTTATCACCTACTTCTTTCATGGCAGGAAGGAGAACATCGTTCAATGTTCTGACGGCTGATTCGTGTGCAACCTTTCGAGAGCAGTGTAGGATCTTGCGAGAAACGCCAAATTCATCTATCTTATCTTCCAGCACTGCATCACTGTTGCCACATCTTTCGGCGATTGCGGCAACGACGTCATTTTCGATCCCCTCTTTAAGTCTATTTACGATGCGAAAATAGCACCTCCGGCTAGCATCCCAGGAGGGATCCACTTCTAATCTGCTAGTGGATTTGCTATACTTGTCTGTATCCGATGACTGTTCGAAATAAGATATAAATTCACCTAGGGAATTACTATTTCGATTAAATATCAGATCTTCTGCTAGCGTTTTCTCATGCGAGCTAATAGAAGAATAAGGTATTACATCCTTCGCATTAATAATGACGGCATCTAAACCATATTGTAATGCATGATAAAGGAAGACCGAATTAAGGATCTTCCTTGCATTAGGTGCCAAACCAAAGCTTACATTGCTAAGTCCTAAAGTTGTGAAGCATTCAGGAAATCTATTCTTCACTAGTCGTATTCCTTCCAGCGTTTCGTTTGCTGAATTTACGAATTCGCTCTCCCCTGTAGCTAAAGTGAAAGTTAATACGTCAAATAGATACTGCCAGGGCTTTAAATCATATTTCTTGCCGGTATTAAACAGGAGCTCGGCAGTCTTAACTTTTTCTTCTGCAGTCTTTGCCATTCCCTGTGGACCAATACACATAGCAATTGCTGGCACACCAAATTTCTTCATAAGTGGAGCTAACTTATGAAATCGGTTTCCATCTCCTTCCAGATTTATGGAGTTTATTATAGGTTTTCCAGGTATTTGTCGAAGTGCGGATTCAACAACGAGCGGATCAGTAGAATCTATCACTAAGGGAGCCTCGATTTCCATGCTAAGCTTCTTTACCAGCCGTGTCATGAATTCTAGTTCGTCTGAGCGTTCAGTTGTTGCTACGCACACATCCAGGCAATGCGCTCCGTCTTCAACCTGAGTTCTAGCCAATTTAAGGAGTCCATCAAAGTCATTATTGAGAACTAGTTCCTTGGCTTTCTTAGAGCCTTGGGTGTTGAGTCTTTCTCCTATGATTAATGGAGGTGGATTCTGTACTATATCTACTGCCTTTAGAGCTGAACTAACCCGCGGTGTTGTTAACATTTCTTACAAATCCCTCAATATAAGATAAATTTCACAAAGAATTTAGAAGATAACCTATGTATCAAATTGGTCAATCATTAAGGGTGGCGAATACTTCTTCCTTCAACATCTCTCTTAGTTTGTGTATATGCATGGGAGTTGTGCCGCAACAACCTCCAATAATCCTGATCCTAGTAAATTGTTTTACAAATCCACGCATTTTGGAGGCCATCTCTTCAGGAGTCATTTTGTATACTGCTTTTCCGGCGACATTTTGTGGCATCCCGGCGTTAGGGACTACGAGAATAGGCAGACCATGCTGCTCATCCAACCATCTAATACTTGAAAGCATTTCCTCGGGGCCAGTGGAACAGTTGAGGCCAAAGACGTCTATGCCCATGTCACAAACTGTCGTATATGCTGCTTGTACATTAGTTCCTAGAAGCATATTACCGTACCTGTCCAAAGTAACGTTTCCAATGAGAGGGACTTTTCTACCGACTTTCTGCATTGCCATATGACAAGCCTCAATCGCCAACTTGACTTCAAGAATATCCTGGCTAGTTTCTATCAGAAGGGAGTCAACCCCACCCAAGAGCAAACCTTCGGATTGTGGCATGAACCCTTCGATAATTTGTTGCGGCGTGACCTTTCCTAGGTCCTGATCCTCGGAACTAGGCAGAAATCCCGTAGGACCAATAGAACCAATGACATAGCGGTATCGATCTTCAAATTCATTACAGACCTCTCTTGCCAATTCGGCAGCTCGTTGGTTAATTTCCACAGCTTTATCTCCATAACCATATTCTTTGAGCTTGAAGAGATTGGAACCAAAAGAATTTGTTTCTATACAGTCTGCACCTGCTATGAGGTAGTCGCGATGAATTTTTTTTATCCAATCAGGTTTAGTGATATTAAGTCCATCATTGAATCCGTCATTCTTACCCGGGAAATCGTCGGGTTGCGGATTAAGTTTTTGAATCTCCGTACCCATACCGCCATCAAATAGGATGACATGTTCACGGATGGCTTCTGTTAGAGTTAGTGGCATGATATATTCGAGATATTGCCCTACTAAAAATTAATACTTTTGCATTGGATATTTTGTAAGTATTTGGCATCATGAGATATTAACGCATAATAATAAATATTGAGGAATTGTGGCAAAGTTGGAGTTAGTTCATATTTGGTGCTTTTAACATCAATATGATGGTCGGGCTCATAGTTCAGCTTGGATAGAATGGCTGCCTGCGGAGCAGTTGGTCGAGGGTTCGAATCCCTCTGGGCCCATAGACTACATGGGTTCATATGCTACTTAGACAACTATCTCATGTAAAGAAGGAGATACAAATCTAATGCCGGCAACTCTCTCTACGACAATCAATAATATCGATAATATGCCTAATAAGGTCAATACTGACTTAATAAAGGAATTCTATCAATACATGGTATCTAACGGCTCTTCGGAACGACATCAAAACAATAGCATAAAAGCGGTTACGGCGTATGCACGATTTCAAGATCCAGGTATTGACTTTTGGCAAATTAATAGAAAGGAACATCTTTTGGCTTTTCTTAATACAAAAATCAAATCTGCAGAGGATGATCCGGACAAAAAATGGATCAATACTTGGAACGATTATCTGAGGCGTCTCAAGAACTTCTTTCGATGGCTACATAATTTGAGGTCCGTAAACAATGATTTAGGGGAGCTGTCAACTTCAGATTGGATTACTCCCGCTTTCGCAATGATTAAGGAGAAGAAAAGTAAAAGGCTTAGTCCATATTCTGAAAATGAAATATGGGATCGCGATGAGCTTCTAACTATAATAAAATACGAACCATTCAAGCGAAATAAGGCTGCGATATCATTATGCTGGGACTTGAACGCACGAAATCACGAGATCACCTTGTTGAAAATAAAGCATCTAAGACTGAGGGAAAAATATGGTGAAGGGGAAATCCCTTATCAATCTAAAACGGGTACCGGACCTGCCCTCCTTACTATGTCTTTTCCTTATGTTAGAGATTGGTTAAATGAGCATCCGTTTAGAAATGAGCCTGAAGCAAGATTGATCTGCAATCTTATTACAGGAGGACCAATTAAGCCAGAAGCTATGTGGACAATGATGGTGCAGCTGAGAGCTAGAGTCATCAGATTGTTGAAAAATGGCTGTATTACAGACGAAGAGGAGGAAGAGAAATTGAATCTACTGATTAAAACCAAGAAATGGAATCCATACTGCATAAGACATTCAGCAATTACCGCTGATTCCGATTTTCTACCGGAGTATGCATTAAAAAAGAAGGTAAGATGGTCAATGAATTCGAAACAAGGAGCAAGATACATCAAAAGAAGGATGGGAAACGACCTGAAGCAGAAAATCTTGGTTCAGAATGGAATACTCCCCGAAGAAGAATTCAAACAGAAACCTTCTGTTCTTACTTGTGCTCGTTGTGGTTTTGTAAATCCCCATGTCAAATATTGCTCTAAGTGTAGCTACCCTCTAACGTCGGCTGCTTTCGATGAGATCAAGGAGGCTGAAGATATAAAGATGAAAGCGTTGCAGGACAAGTATGAAAAGGATATAAAAGCCATAAGGGAAGAAATGGAAAATAAATTTCAACAGATACTGACAAAAATAGATGTTAGAACATTAAAATAGACAGAAATTCAGTATACAATGAATCACAATACTAACTATGTGCAGGACGAAACGCTAATTTACTTCTCCATCCTTTCAACCTTCTTCACATATATGCTGTAATCGCCGTCACCAGGTGATTCCTTAACTAGGAGATCTAGCCCCCACACATTTCCATTTACTTCATCGAACATCTCTACTTTAGCACGGGTATTTGAGTCATTAATTGTTATATGAAAAGTTCCATAAGTCTCTTCCTTTTCGAACGTTTGACCAAAACTTAATTCGATACTTTTATCTTTGCGTTTAATACTTGTCTGAAAAATCTCTATTTGATCGTCACCAAACAAACCTCTTATGAAGTTTAACAATCTTTTCTTCTCTCTACCAAACATATTATTCCAACTGAAGAGATAACGATACTTCATTTTTTCAGCCTCCTCTTCCACTTTTTTTAGCTTCAACTTATAGGATATATCATTACAAACGCTAACACATTGTTTCAGCTGGTCAATGGTTATTTTAACCAATGATGGTGTATCTTCATTTAACCTAAAATATTGATATGAATTCACATCAATTCCCCTATTTACTAGCGTCGCAGCCAATTCCGCCTTTCGTGTGTTAAAGCTATCTTGGTAAGGATGTCTTTCGCCTAAATATAGGACCTGCCGTATAAAATTATCAATTATCTGAGGGCTAAAGATTTCCTTCTGTTTATCTTCAGGCAGTTTTTTTGCCAATAGAATCAAATCGTTAATAGCTTCTATAGACTGATCTCTCAATCGACGCCAAGTTTGTGTAGGATTACTATCCTCATTCTCAATTTCTAACCAGGTCTGTTCTTCTATCTTTTTACGCATTGGCGATGTTAACATAATCTATTAATAATCCTATTAAGATTAACACATAACGTTAATATATATATGTTGCTAAGTAAACGGCAATGACCGAAGTTCTTTCTGTCAGTATTCCAAATGAGCTACGAATAAAGATAGATAAAATTCGGGGAATGATCCCACGTTCTACGTACATAGTACATCTCTTAGAAATCGCACTCTCAACAGATAAAAATTTAGGAGCCTCTGCTAGCAAGAGTTCTGAGGCTACAAACCAGCAGAAGGACGTTGGAGAGCAGTAGATAAGAATATCCAATGATCGCCAAGACAACTTACGACTCCGCCAGATTTAAAGCCATATGCTCTGGAAGAGATTGCGGCAGAAAACCCACAAAGCTATTGAAAATTATGCATATTAAGAAAGTGGGTAATTTCTGTGAAACCTGCGCTGCTGATCTATTAAAGGCTGGCCTAGTCGAGGAAGAACTAATGTCAAGGGTAGATCAATAGAAGATCTTTAGGGACTCTGAGCATGACAATTTTTGGTTGTGATCATAACTTTAGTAATGAATCAATGACATGGAACCATACGGGGGTATCCGTCTGTCATGTATGTCATTATTGTAATTACTATATTATTTGTGATCTAGTTATATCAAGCTATTATTCCTTATGTAATGTAAATAGTACATTTCAATCTGTTGGATCATCATTAGCTGTATGTGTAGCTTTTACTATTTCTTATCTCAATTCATCAGAATTGTGCAGGATTGTACAGAATTGGACATGAGCTTGAACTTAAGTAAGACGGATGAGGCATTGCTCAAACGATTAAAGTACATTAATGAGGTAGAGTACATACCAGCATGCTACAAGGATCTCGTAGAGCTTGAAGTTGATGGAAAGATATGCAAGTTAAAATATGGTACTCTTCGTAATAAGATTTCTGAACTAAAAAGGATAGGTTTGGTCGAGCGTTATTACAATTCCAAAGCTTCCTTCATTGTCTTAAGGGGAGTAAAATTTGGTAAGCAACGCACTATACATGCTATGACTGAATACAGTATATCTCAGCTGTCAGAGGTACTACAACAGCTCCCTGATTATAGTAGCGGATTACATGATATACATACTTCGTTCCAAGTACCAGATATTTGGACGGTCTTATTTGAGAGTAAAAGATTCAAGGTTAACGAACACAACAAGGGTATACTATTACCTCATTTCAATATCGATGGCCTAAAGATAACAGTAAACATACATCATACTGACACCGTAACGGTTACGATTGCATGTTCAAAAAATCCGATTTCTACAAGAATTGAAGATGCTAATGGCATTATTCGATTAGCAGCTGCGCTTGCAAGAACACAGGAGCGGATACAAAGAATCCTAGATGAATGTGGAGAGTTGTTGCCTGGCGGGTATGAGAGCATAACTATTCCAGAAAGTGGTACATGGATGGTTACGATGTGGCATTTCGGAGTTGACACACTCAGCTACAAGGAAGTGAACATCTCCATGACATGGAAAAATGCTCAGGGTGTACTGTTGAGAGAGTACCACAAAAAGAAGGAAGGCAAGGTAAGAAAGGAACGACAAGAGTATCCAAGGACATCGTTAGCTGATACTAGTAAGAAGTTTTTAAGTGACTCTAAATCTGCCGACCATTTGGCTGATCCAAAGCATAATAACACAAATGTATCTCCTAGATGTGATACTCATTTTCACTATTTCTCATCATCTGATTCTCGATCTAGATCCCGCCATTCAACAGATAATACTACCTCAGACTCCGCTGCACAAAGGAGATCATGCCTCTGACCATCGGTCACCAGTTAAATAAAAGACGTAAGTATGACTCAAAAATCAAGTACCCTAACCCTCATTTTATGCGGACCAATCATGGTATCTCCAAAGAATCAAAAAATAGGGGGGATCTTACTTCTGCGGCTAATCTATTTACGTCAGAGAGAACAAACATTGATTACGTTACGCTGGGCGGTGTTTGCAAGCGCACTGGCGCTAATGAAAACGAACTGGCTGTATTTCTACTAAAAGAACTAGTCGATAATGGAGTAGATTTCTCTGAAGTCAACATGCCACCTTTGTACGCAGGACCAGCTGAAATTTATGTCGAGATAAAGTATGATCCAAACAAAAATCATGTTGTAATAAAGATAAGAAACAATAACTTTGGATTAAAAGATATATGTTTTACAGAAAAAAGAGTTAACGCCATATTTAGAGATCTCGATGTATTCCATTCAAGTAAGAGAAATCTCTTTAAGCTTAGTCGAGGTTTACAAGGCGATGCCCTAAAAGAGGTAGTATGTATTCCCTATGCCTTAGCTTCTAAATATTATGATAGAGCAGACACATGGAATGAACCATTTATTATAAGGAATGGATTTGGTGAAGAATTTGGAATTAGAGTAGTAGTAGATAAGATCCAGAAGCGCAATTATTGTAGCATTGCAACAACGAGCAATGCGAGATTAAAACACGACAACTTTACAGAAGTAGAGATACATTTACCCTATGATGATCAAGTGATTGATTTACACGAGATGAAGCTCGTCCTAGTAAAATATGCACTACTAAATACCCATATCAGCTTTCGTTTCAATCTTATGACCTCTACTACAGAAGTAAGATATTATAAAGCAACACTACCCGCAACACAAAAATTGTCTATTGGTAAAACCAACAGTAAAAGACTTACAAGTGTATACTACTATGATCTAGATACATTTGAAAATCTCATCTATAGTATTGAAAATAAAGATTTGATAGTGTATGATATACTCTTAAATCATTTTAGGGAGGGCATTTCCCTTAAGAGAGAAGATGATTTACTTGTACCTATTAGCCTGCTTGTAAACGCAGGATTATCAAAAGAAGAGAGTAAGAAGAGAATGCGTGCCATATTTCAAAGGTTGCGTCATGTGATGGGTCCGCCTACAATAATTGATTCTTCCAAGGTCAAGAAGGATTTATTGCTATTTCGTATTAAGGACAAAGAGAGGGCTCTAGTTCAAAGAGTTAATCAGCTTGGATATACTCTGAGTAAAAAACTGAAATATAGGACTAAAGTTGGATATTATGCTAATAAAGGTAATGATTCGGACATCTCCAAGAGTACTACAGAGATTTGTTTTCCTTATTTGGTGGAGGCTGCAGTCATAAATACACGCAATATGCCATATAATCTATTATACTGTGAAGGAATCAATGCTTCACCGAAGCATTATTATTCATTCTTAGACGGCTACGACCTTGCATGGACTACTAAAAGAGGAACAAAAAAGGAGGCATACGGTGTAGTGAGTTTATTAAAAGAGTATGGCTATTCCCATCATGATGGTAAACCTGCCAAACAAAGGAGTATAATTCTGCTCAATCTATGGTGTCCAAAAATAGAATATACTGATTATGGAAAATCATCAATCAACCTAGAACCCTTTGTAGATACTGTAGTGAATATGTTGTACAAAATGTGTTCAGATGGTAACAGGCAGCACAATAATGAAGATGGTAGCAAATTAGAAGCAAAAGCCATCTTCAAGGAGTATCTCATAGAGGAACGTTATAAGAAAGTATTAGCTGATTCAGAACTCAAGAACACGGATAGGTGGAATACCAGCACACCAGTGTACAGAATAAGACCAATTCTTGAGAGTCGTGGACTAGGGAATATCAGTAGAAAATACTTACAAAGTCTTGTAAAAGTCATTTGTGATGAGATGTCTGAACTCGAGCTGGTCAATGGAAATTATATAGAAACAGGGAGGATTGGTGTAGAACGAGAAGTACTGGGGATATACGAGGCAACACGTGCCTACATATACTTTAGAGGAAAGATTCATGACGTATCACTTGATCGATTAAAGGAAATAAAGAAGATAGCAGCATATATTCTGATAATTGAAAAGGAAGGCGTGGCCGAGCTTCTTACGCATTATGCGGACATGAACGGCTTTGCTCTCTGCTATACTAAAGGCTTTCTGACCGAGAACGCAAAGAAGCTTTGCGAATTAGCTCCCAAAGCAGGAGCTAGAATTGCAATGCTAACAGATGACGATTTTTCAGGATGGGTGATGTCAGGAAAGGTACCTAATATACCTAGAATAGGGATAGACCTTCACACTCTGAAAAGGCTTCAAATATCTTTAGATGAGGTTACAGAGGAACTGCCGCAGCCTAAAGGAAATACCAGTAAGATAGATGTAGATTATCATGCTAATAAACACGCAACGACTGCCAAGGAAATGCACAGTCAAGAATTGATATCGCATAATGACTGGGAACTTCTGACTGGTGGTAAATATGGCAGACGCATCGAAATCGATAATGTATTAGCATATGCTGGAGCAGAAAGATTTTGGAAAGAATTTGTCCTTCCAAGCTTCAAGCAACTATTCAAGACGGGCAACTACAATCTCAGTCTAAGTAAAGTAAAGTATGTCGAATTACCAACATTAAGGCAATTAAATGACTTCGCTCAAAAGAAATGCAAAGCGTTAGCTGAAGAAAAAGTAGAGGAGATAGAGTCAAAATATAAAAAGTTTGAGGGATTCATCCCAGATATTTCAGAGGAAGAAAAAAAGATTGAAAGACAAATTGAAAGCATAGAATTAGAAGATAGGGATATTCAAGAGTTAGAATCAGCAATCAAACAACTAATTCAGAAATTTAGAAAAAGATTTGGAGTAACTTCAGCCGAAATATGAGGGCAGATGATACAGAGTGAATAGAGCCGTGTTGGTTATAACATGTCAGATGTCAAATTGAGCAAAAACACATCTACATGTCATTGCGGATGAGATTTGCATACCTCAGTTAAGCAAGCAGATGATGATCAGCAAAAAATATGATCGAAAAGAAGTATCGACTTAGAGTCTACTCAAATTCTTCTTGGATATTATTGTCATAATCTCATCTGTCATCAGTTTTCTTAACATTTCAAAATACATTTTAGACATAGCCAGAATTTCTTTTTCATAACAGGCTGGACAATGATCGTTCTTACTGGTTAAATAACAATGATGATACTGGTTACGAGTATTTTGAGAATTATTGTTTCTCACAACGATCGTATCAGAATCAATTCGTGGAATTCTATTATTTATGGTTGACATGCTGTTGGTCGTATCAAAGGAGCCTGAAACCTCTACTAAATCAAGTTTGCGGAGTAAATATCTGTACTTGTACTGATCACTTCTGGGCAATGTTCTTAGAACTGAAATAAGTGCGAATTCAAGCAATTTCATGTTAGCTCCTTCTCTTAGTATTCTATCGACGGTGTCTTCTACGAATTTCTCTATCTTTATGTAAGTTAAATTGTTATCTCTAAATTTGGATATGAAGCCCCTTAATCGCAATGTCTGTCCAATAATCTCCATTCTTATCTTGTCTAATTTTTTACATTCCGATTGTTTGGATTTCACATCCTCTGCTAGTTTCTCTGTTTGGTGATTCAGGTATTCTACCTGGTTGACACACTGGAACACTTGTTTTTGCACAGTTTCTAAGTCATCATTTGTATCTTCACGAAGCTGTTTTATCATAGGAAGATCTTCGTCATAGACTGAAATGCATTCAATGACTTGGCTTATACTCATATTTTTTGACCTAGCAACTGCACCCAACCGTAATAACCATGAAATTTGTTTGTCACTTAACCCTTTGAATAACTTAACAAGAATTCCTCTATTATTTAATTGAAGGAAATCATCGTAATATTTCATAGCTTGTGGAGCCTCAATATTCAGAGCTATTGCCACTTCTGTGGGCGTCATCATTTCTTCAGAGTACAGTTTGTATGCCCTACTAGAAATCGACATGTGTGAATCAGGATCTTCATTACCTCCGTTTTCAGAATATCCAGATATTCCATCTACTCCATACTTAACTAGAATTGGTTTAATGTCCCTCGGCGATATTCTAGCTTCCTCAGCTATCTGTCTATAGTTCTTACCTTCTTTGCGAAGTTTGACAACAAGTCTTTCCTTCGGGTTAAAGTATCCATTTAGCAATAACATATATGATGAAGTTCTAGGTTATAGAACCTACGCTGACGAAAGAATCTTTCTTTGAATATGCTTTTTTTATGTTAAATTATGTGTTATCATCTATTATCATTCTCCAGCTGGGATTCAGAAGCATTTTCCTCCCGTTCACATCTGCTATCATCTGTTATCATGTGCTTTCGGCCAATCTCAACTTGATTTTAAATTTGTGAACTCAGCTGAGTGTTCTATATTGGCATCAAATAATTAGTCATAAAATGGAGGATGTAATGGATCAATCTAAAAAACATCAAATTGCGTTAAAATACTATCATAAACACTCTTTGTATTGCTGAATGGAAAAAAGGTGAACATTGCAATGTTTGCTTAGAATCCCACATATCAGCTACCGAATTTCAAAAAACTGCTAATTCTGAGAATTAATTTTAGGTTTGTCCATTTGTCCGGTAGCCAGTTTGGCTTATGTACATGCGTTTCAACATATTTAAACGACAAACACCCTTTAGAATATTATAGTACTTATATATCTACTATTAATATAGTAGATCAGACTAGTTTGATGTTAAATGGTTCTGTGATGAAAAACGGACAATAGGTTGATAGGCTTAGCCATACTAATAGTTGGTGTTTTAGGTGTAGCCACAGGTGGCTCATTTTCTCTCTTTGCCTTAGCAGGTACGGAAGATGATGGTTATGTATACCCAGAAGATGCAAGTGAGGAAGAGAAAGAAGAGATAGACAAACAGGAACAAAAACAATGGGAAGACGCCGGCAGACCAGGTGAAGATGATGATGATAATGACGATAATGAGGATGACAATAAAAATGAAAATGAAAACAAGGTACCAAATTGTGAATTTGATGAATTTGTAAATGATGACAATGGGTGTGAAAAGATACCTGAAGAACCTGTAACGGCAGCCTTGCCGCCATGTGATGGTACACTGCAGGATTGTGTAACTCCAGAGAGAAATGTCTGTCTTGCAGGTGCATCAACTCATGAATGTGAAACACCTAATCCAGAGCTAGATCCACCAATTCAAGGATCAGATCAGGGTCAGCCTAATCCCTACTGTGATACACCTGAGGGAAAAGCAGCAACTGAGTGTCATGACAGATTTGATGTAAGCGAAGAAACAGGACTGGCCACATGTAATGATGGAACACAGAGAGCTGACCCACTGGACTGTCCGGATGTAACTGCTAATGAAAATGATGAATTTGCACCAGACGAAGATTGTTTGTTTGATGTAGATCAACCTAAATGTACTCCACCTGAAGGCGTAGAATGTCCAGAAAGCTTTGGAACAAATGAGGATGGACAATGTTTTCCAGACCATATAGATGAAGGCTGTCCACCTGGTTATCATACAACAGAAGATGACGAAACGGGAGAATGCAATCCAAACAGCGAATGCATTGGAGATGACTATCTCTTAGTTAATGATGGCCATAACTGCAGAGAGAAGAGAACATATTGTCTAGAGACTCCTACACACGATGAATGTCCAGATAAAGAAAAGGAATGGTGGAAATGTGATGTGCCATGGTACATGACTTGCGATAGTCAGGTCAAGAAGAATAATGATAATAATAAAGTCATTCAAAAAACTACAGTGATCAATAGTGCAACTGCTTCTGCGTCGGCAACTACACCTGCAACTTTAGCTGAAGTATCCAGTTGTAGAGTTGACGGTAGTGCAGATGGAATACTACAAAAGTTTGATACAGCTAAATATCAAGCATGTGGACTCTATATGAACGGTCAGAAAGCATACTCTGACGGCTTCATTGTTGGGTGTATCCAAGTCGGCAATACACAGCTGATATGTCAATCATTCGTCGATAGTAGTAAATTGAATGTTGTGAATATGCTTACAACACAGACACCAACTCAGGCAGCAACTCAACCAACACAAGGAATACAACCATCAGCAGTGAATGAATAACTACTTTAAAATTTTGTATCACACACCCCATTCAGACCATGAACCGTTGGGAGTTCTTTACTAGGATAACATAGAAGTTATTTCTGGCCAATCAGTTTGTGGTAATCTTTCTTCAATTTGACAATATACAAAATCTTTATCATGAGATACCTTATCATTATACAGCTAGCTTAACTGGCCTATTGACCGACTTTGCCCATGACGCTAAGCATAACTCAATTACAAAAATAAAGGTCGCTAAAATAACTTGTCGGAACTTTTTTTAACCCTATTATGAACGAACACTAAGATGATGAATATATTCATCTCACATTCATCATATGCTAATAAAATAGCAAAAAAAACGGGATTCATGGCTGAGAGATTTTCAATATATTTCGAATGTATGGATTAATATTGGAGAATTAAGGCCAGGTAGGAAACTAGAGGAATCAGTCTTGCAGGGAATTGATCGTTCTAACATAGTCATAATCTTGGTAAGCAAGAAGTCAAAGGACTCTCCATAGGTAAAACAAGAAATCGAATATTCTTCAAAATATGCTGAAAAGTGTGAAAAAATTGTAATCCCAGTCCTCTACAAGATAACGCCAAAACAGATACCAGTCAAGAATTCTCAGATTATGAGTTTACTAGAACGTCTGTACATATCTTTGGATGAAAACCAATTTTCTGTCCATAAACTGATCCCCTCATTGATACCGAATCATTACCTTCTTGAAGTATTGTTAGATGGTTCTTACACAGATCAAACGTTGTTAATCAACAGCTTAAGAGGATGGTCACATGACAAAAAGCTGTATGTGCTAATAAATCATGAGGAATTTGACAAAGATCTCATAGCTGTTCTGGAAGAGTCGATTCGATCAGAATATTCAAGTGAGGGTAGATTAAATCTAGATCTGATAAAGGATAATTTTTTGCCAGTATACTGGATCAATATTTCATATGCATTATCAATATATGTCGTGAATGCTCTCTCAAATAGAATTTCATACGAATCACTCTCTAGATCAATATCAAATTTAATGCAAGAATTATTTTATTGTTCTGTCAAGATATCTATTAGGCGACCTATATTTTTCTTTTGTAGATAACAACAAAAGAAAACTGATTAAAGATATGTTGAAAGAGCAAACTCATTACTTGATGCCAATTGGTAACTATGAAGGTGCATCATGGTATTATGTAAACTTTATTATAACTCAATTATCTCCCCCCGTGATCTTATGAAACTTAGTTTCATAGGTAATGATGTTAATCGTCAGATCGCTTTTGTAAGCGTACACAGATATAGAGGCTCACTACAATATTTTCCTACTTCACCACTAAGTGAGATATATGACAGTGATTGGTACGAAGTAATTGTCCCTCAGTTTTTGTCACATTTTATAGTTAAAGAATCTAGAAATTTGAAGATAATAAAGGATACCCAAATTAAACAGATAGGATTACGTCTAACAGACTATACTCAGGTAGATGGAATCCAGATTGGCTGAGGTATCTAGATGAATGTTTTAGAAGTTCTTTGAGTTCATACAGAGAATAGAGATGTCTGTCTAGTAGGTGCCAAAACACATGAGTGTGAATTGGAAGAATATGAATCTGCACAAGCACCAACAGTATCGACGGCACCCCCACCATCAGCAGAAGTCAGTAAAGGTGCACAATCAATCACTTTCCCTGAACCTAATGATGGATTTGCACTAGACGAAGACCAAGAGCAAGGACCTAACACAACAACATTTATGACCGGCTTTTTTGATGTGCACTCGGACAAGAAGTTCAGATTTCTTCATTACTATATCTATAATGGGACCCTTAGCAACTATCCTGAAGACTTGACTATGATTCTACAGGGTAAGGTTCTACCGAAAATGTCGTGAAAATATCAAAATTCATAGTACATTCATTTAGGTACATCTCTCTCAAGGTAATTGAATATTTGTTTTCGTAATCAAATATTGGCATTTCCCTTCCTCTTTTTGTAGGGAATCCTACTAGCTCGACGAATGTGCCTTGCTGTTCTGTTATTGGTTTATCCCAGTCATAGACAATTCATACATAATTGTGAATTCGCTGATATTTTACAATCATGGATTTCAATTGCACTAGGCGATACATAATAATTATTCATCAACTTAACAGGTCGTCTATAACCGTAGTACTAACTACTTAGTATAGTCTCCGATAGCCATTACTAAATATCATGCATCTTAATATGTCCACAGTATTTATTTCTCTAGATACTAGTGTGCCTCATACACTCCACGCGATCCGCATCCACATGGATCTTGCTCATCCCAAAGTATTAGTGATGTACCGTCTGCGAAATATTCGATAGATATCTTTTCAATTTTGCCATAGCTCTCCCTATCACTACAAGTTTGAAACTTTCCGGGTTCAAAATATAACCCAAAACATAATCGATATCCCTTATTCCTTGTTAATTCAGAAAATACCCAAGTCACGATTCCATTATTTTGAGCTAATGATGATACTCCTATACAACCAGTGGTGTCTTGGATTCTATCTGCCCTGGCGTACAGATCTTTGGTATCCTTTGAATTGGCTCTATCCAAGGCAGCAATATAAAAACCACTTTTCTTTTCCTCTGGTCTATCGCCTATAGTAATCTTCTCAAAGGCTATAACTATATGTTTTTCTGTTGAAATTGAGGTGAGGTGCCTTATGGTATCTAACATATCTTCATCTTTAAAGGGGGGGAGTATATAAGGCTGCTGCTACTATTATATACTATCGATATTCTAAAAAACATAGACGGATTATAATATTGATAGTAGTGCTATGGATTGTGAAAATGACTCACATTATTGTAGTTTCTATTTGTTTACCTGCCTACAATAAAGAGGAAATATGATTATAATATTGGCGACTTTCAAATGTAGATACAAGGATGGTGTATATTCATAGGATGTTAATAATTACATAATTGTAGGGCCTAAATTAGAGATAGATTTTTTTGTGTCCATGGAATGCCTTTTGCTAGTCGCGGTTGCCCTTAACTCCTCTTTTGTAATTTTCTACTTCTTGAATAACTTGTGAAATGTAGCTTTTCACGTCCTCTTCGGAAAGATCTGAAGCTAAGTCTCGTTCTGGCTCTTTACTTTTATTCATAACGCTTTGAACAGTCTTTTCTACATTCTGCTCCCACTCTGCAGTTCCTATGCCACCAAGAAATGCCGAAGATTCATCTCTAATTCGCTTATTTAGAGACTGGAGGAGTTGTGAGTCACCAGAAATAGATTTAGCTGAATAATACAGCCCGATAAATAAAAGATAGGAAGAGATCGGCATAGTCAGTAGGGTACCCAATCCAAACGGAGGGAATGGAATAAGCTGCAATATGGTAATCTGAATACTACTAAATAACATCATTATTCCTGAGGCAGATAAGGCGAGAGTAATCTTTAGCTGTCTGCTAGATGCGTTTCTAAGCATAAAAATAAAGGAAATAGCAAAGAAGACTCCTCCTACTTGTTTGGCAGCGCCGAATGAGTATACGATCAAATTTGCTAGAGATGGATATTCGAAAATTAGCGGTGTAAACTGATTAAGTATGAAATCCGACGAGATGAAATAGTAAACTAGAGGTAAGCTGACCAAAATCCACAATTTCTTTTTACCAATTCTTTTAGAATAATTGATGAAATAGTTCCGCAAAAGTAATGATGTTGCGAGCCAAACTATTGTAAACATTACTAGTGAGGTTATCCGATAAAAGTCTGAAATAGGTAAATTACGTGTGCTTGTTCTATCCCATGGATTGGGCCCGGCAGATACGGGGGAAGGTCTACCATCGAGTTCCTGCAATAATATAATTAATGCAGATGTCATTACCAAAACAGACACTGCAAAAGCGATAGAGTACAGAATTATTGATGGATTTCTATTTTTTCTTAACCAAGATAAGAACTTGAAAGTTAGTATTCCAAGTGTAGTTAAGGAAACTAGTAAATTAAAGGTAATTAAGAAAATGAGCGTATTCGATATATATGTGTGGGTTTGAAATGTTCCCACAATTAAAGAAAGGAAGATAACTGCATTTAGTGTAATCGTAGCCAACATAGAAAAATGTAATATAGTTATAGACTTTGTTCTGAGGTTGATAACCGGATCACTAATATTTAACACTAACAGAACTAAAACATATTGACCTATGGTACTCACAACAAATATTACTGTCAGATAAATTAACACATAAAAAGACGATCTTTCTTCAAAAGAATCTAAAAAAGAAAAACCTATAGTGTTGTCAAGAAATGATAGAATCACAAAAAATAGAGAAATTAAGATAATGATAGTATAATTGTTGATGACGTGGAATGAAAATGGCAATAAGTTTTTAAACTGAGTTAAATATATAAAAATTTAAAGTGTCAATCGCTTTCTTCTATAAAAGTCTCTGTCTTGCATTTTCTCTTGCACTTTTCCTAATAATATATGGGAATGGAAATAATACATTTAATATTTCCTTTGCTCTCGATAAGGAGCTAATTTTTACTCCACAAGATACTCCATACAATAAAACTTTTGCAGAATGGACAAGAGATTGGTGGAACTGGCATTTGTCAATTCAGGACGTAAAGGGTGGGGAGAATAACGCGAGTCTTTTCCACCCAAGGGGGAACTATTCACCTGAAAAATGCTCATTAAGCCAAGGTAATGGCCCAGTCTGGTTTTTAGCAGATGGTAAAGATACTGATAATAACTCTCAACCTGAAGTTAGGGAGTGCATTGTTCCAAAAGGAAAGGCCCTTCTTGTCCAAATTGTCGGTAGTGGATGTGGAATGAATGAAGGGTTTAGAAATGATCAAGAGTTATTGGATTGCGCTGAGTGGATACTACCAGTGGCTCAATTTTCTGCAAGTGTTGATGGGGTTGAAGTAGTAAATACAAATAATCCGGGTGATAGAGAAGACCTGTATGTAAAGCCGTTTAAGACTACGTTAACATATCCTGAAAGTAACCTTTATGACCTTGAGGCCGGAACATTTCCTGCCATGGTTGCAGGGCAATTTTTATTTGTTCACCCGTTACCTGAAGGAACGCATGAACTTCAGTTCAAGGAAACTGCTATTGAGTTTGTGGATGGCGTTCCAGGCGATAAGAGACTATCAAATGTCAAATACATTATTACAGTAAAGTAATGTACGGTAGAAATGGGGACATTCAGAGGAAAGAGATGGCTTGATCATCACGATATTTTTTCAGATGACCTAATCTTCGTATACGACGCCATGCCAAAATCCGAGTACCCTTTCGATTTCATCCTGGATGACTCTCCTATAAACCTCATTGACATAACTGCACCAAAAATAGGAATACTATTTGACCAACCTTGGAACAAGGATTTTCAATGGCCCTTTAGGATTAAGTCACTTCAGAGTGCCCCTGGTATTGTACTTGGAGAAGACAAAAAAATCATTTAGCCTCCCCAGTATCGATTAAACCATCCGTTTTCATCTCTAACCAGCTGTTCCTAAGGTAGATCTCGGATAACATTTTCAAGTTGCATCAAATTAATACCTCTAAATGGTTCGAAAAAAGTGACTCATCTTTCTAGATTTATCAGTATGGATAAAGTGATGCCTAATAGGGCCAAATGGCTAGATACACGAAAAGGCCGAGGTCTGAATTGTAAGATTTATACCATTATCGAGTGAGAAATTCAAGTCATGGCTGATCTCAATGAATCAGGAAGTATTGCTAAGTCTGGATCTCTTGTTCAAGTCTATTACGCCTCGAATGGTCTGATTCATAGCAGCTTCGGCAATATCGCTTGCATGCTCAGCTGTCCTTCTTAAATCTTCTAATATTAGCTTGATATTGAGACTCTGGGATTCGCTAGAAGATGATTCGCTATTGTCAATATATGAAAGTACTTCATTCTCAACTTGGCGCATATCATTAGCCTTGTCTACGATGCTATCTGCGAGCGAATAATCTCTACGCAAGAAAGCCTCTACTGAATCAGTAATTAACGCCAGAGATCGCTTACTCATACTATCGATGTGGTGCAGTGTATCCTTGTCAATTTTGTCCTTTATTGCAACACATTTATCAGCGATTCCCGAAGCATGATCTGCTATACGTTCAATGCTTTTTACTGCGACCCTGTAGCTCAAACAATCAGAAGGTTTTCTCAATCCAATCTCCTGCAAAATTCTCTCATTTTGTGTAGCGATTACAAGATTTCGTAATATGTAGAGACTAAATCTATCCACCTCGTCATCTGATTTTATAACCGCTTCTGCCAATTCGTGGTTTAACTCAGCCAACGAAAGCAAGGCATCCCTATGCATTGCGGCAGCAATTAGAAACATCCGTCGGATGGCAGTATTTATTGAGAGTTCAGGCAAGCTTAGTAGCACTTGAATAGTAATTATCTCTGATGCATCGGCGATTATTTCAGTGCCAACCAAATTTCTTCGTACCACGTCCCGAACAGCATCCCTTTGTGATGGCAATATTCTTCCTGTCTTTGATCTTAGGTTAATGATGTTATAGCCTGCTAGGTACATGGACACCACTTTTCGTTTAATGGTATTAGATGACTCAGTGCTAAGCACCGTTGAGTTAGCCTCATCGATCGTATTGGGGCTTCTAACCGCACTTGGAATTATTGAAAGGTAATTGTTTGCTTCACGTACTATGGTTACGGGATCACCTGCCTTGAGACGCATTTCACTCATCCATCTCTTCGGTAATGAAAGAATGTAAGTAGATCTACCGGTAAACTGGATCTTGCGTATTTCATTATTTTGAGGAATGGAATTCAATCAAATTCAGTTATTGATAGGAGATAAAACACATTACGATAGTTGATCATATAGATACTCCTTATCTATATAGACTAGATATGCTAACCTTAAATTACACGGTACTACTAAAATGCAGTACTTATATTACGACGCTGAAGTGTTACGGATTCATTTGTACGCGTCTGGGATTCGATTTTCCAGTTACTATGTATGATACTGAATCCGCAATATAGCAAGCGTGGTCTGCCACCCTTTCAAGATATTTCAAAACATGAAGTGAAGATATAACGCATCTTGGATCAGCATAAATATTCTGCGACTCCTTACTGGCTGTGACAATTTCTCGCAAATATTTCCGATAGATGAGATCAACACTATCATCCATATCATATAGCTTATCTGAAGCTTGCTTATCTTTGAAATCTATCGCGTTCACACTAAGGGAAATCATCTCGGAAGTTATTTTTGCAGCTTCTTTGACGACTAATTTGTCGCATTCTGAAATTGAACCCATCATGTCCAGAACTTCGACAATTTCATAACCATATCCTCCAAAGCGTGAAAGTACGTATGATATCTCTAGGCATGACTTAATGTACCTTAAGTCTGTCGCTACAGGTTGGTATCGGGCTATGAGCTCAAATGCTAAGTCAGATACCTCCTCCTGAAGAATCCGTAGCTTCTCTGCCCATTCAAACATCTCTCTTTTTTTTACGTCGCCTTTCGTATACGACTCCAATACTGTAGATACGCAGATCTCCGATACTTTGGACATCTCACCAATAATCTCACGGGTTCTTGCTATGCCTAAGTCAAGCAGTCGAGTCAATTTAGCTCGACCAGTACATTAATGATAATTCTAGCTGAGGCCGTAAATATCTAGTCCTCAGAAGGACACTATCCGAACTTGCCACTAACAAATTTCTCAGTAAGTTCTTGTTCAGGATTTTGAAAAATCTGTTTGGTAAATCCATATTCGATCAGTTCTCCAAGATACATAAATGCTGCACGATCAGCAACCCGGGCGGCCTGTTGCATATTATGAGTCACTATAATGATAGTTAGGTCCTCCTTCAGCTTATGTACTAAATCTTCGATCTTGGAAGAAGCGATTGGATCTAGAGCTGAAGTGGGCTCATCCATCAACAAGATCTCCGGCTGCATGGCTAATGCCCTTGCAATGCAAAGTCGCTGTTGCTGGCCCCCTGAAAGGCTCATCCCTGGTTTGTCCAGCTCATTCTTGACTTCCCCCCAAAGACCTGCGCCGTCTAAACTCTCCTCAACTATTTCTCTAATAAGCTTCTTGTCTTTTACCCCGTTCAGCTTTAGACCTGCTGCCACGTTATCAAATATGCTCATAGTGGGGAACGGATTCGGTTTCTGAAAGACCATCCCGATCCTTCTCTTTATGATAACGGGATCAATGGACTTGTCGTAAATGTCGATGCCGTCAAGTATTACGTGGCCTTTAGCCTTTGCTCCTGGCGTCATTTCATGCATTCGATTTAGGCACCTTATTAGAGTAGTCTTACCACATCCTGAAGGACCCATGAAGGCGGTAACAGTGTTCTCTTCTATCTCCAAGTTAATGTTTTTTAAAGCTTGTTTTGAACCAAACCATGCATTCACTCCCTTTATGGAAACTTTTGGCCTATGTTGAGGCTCTCGCACACGCTTTATAGTTTCAGCCGTTTCACTGCCATTCTCCTCGGCAAGTGGAGTATTTCCTACGTGTTTAGTAGCTTCTGCAGTGCGATTACGAATCTCATTGGTTGGCAAATAATCTCTCTTACGAGAGACGCAAATTAAATCGTTGTCTATATAATTGATATAGAGTATATAGCGGTAGTCTCGTCAGCGATAATAAATAACTGTAGTGTATCCATAATAAGACGCAGTTCCCTAGAAAAGCGGAAGAAAGGCGAAAGAATTTAGAATTTTTTAGGCTTTTGACCAAGCCAGTGACTGTTCTTAAATTTCGGCCTTTACTGCAAGCCCTCTTCTCTGTGCTAATAGCCTTAAAGCCACACTCAGAATCAATACCATCAGGATAAGAATAAGAGCTGCTCCCCAAGCCTGTTCCTGGGCACTTTCATAAGGTTGGGAAGAGAGACGCCATATTCTTAGGGGTAGAGCATCTACTGGCGAGTTAAAGCCGGTAAAAAATAGGCTAGTGCCTAGAATTGTCATGATTAGAGGTGCTGTTTCTCCTGCAATTCTTGCTATTGCAAGGACAACTCCGGTTAGAATTCCACTGACTGCAGACTTGAAAGTTATGAAGAGAATAATCTTCCACTTTGGGATGCCGAGCGCAAAACCGGCCTCACGAATTGAATTGGGAACGATCTTTATCGTCTCTTCAGTCACACGGGATACGATCGGAATCATGATAATCGACAATGAAAAAGCCCCAGCCCATACTGAGAAAGAACCAATGTTGATGACGATCAGAATATAACCAACGATGCCCATTACCACAGAAGGTAAACCTGTCATCACTTCGTTGAAGAACCGCACGCCGTTGGGAAATGAACCGCCCCCAGCAAATTCTGAGAGATAAATACCGGTAAGTATTCCAATCGGCGCTCCTATCATTGTTGCCAAACCTACCACGATTAATGTTCCCTGGATTGCAGGGCCTATACCTCCGCCGGCTCGACCAATAGCAGAAGGTTTTCCTGTCAAGAAATCCCAATTTATCGCTGCAATTCCGTCCTTTATGACCTCAAACAATATGCTTGACAACGGGATAACCGCGAGAATTACACACAGGATTGCAAATATGCTTACTATTTTATCGATGATTTTAGCCTTTCTTGCGTTTTTTACCATTATCTTCTGAACTTCTTTTCTATGGAACCGTGTAGGCTGCTTACCCGCATTTCCAGACACTATTCTCTCCCTCCTGGAACTACTTTGACCATTCTTGACACCATGAATCTTGCGCCAATATTTATGATCATAGAAAGCAATAGCAAAATAGCTCCCAAACCAATCAAGGCTGAAAGATGTAAATCAGAAGCCGCTTCGTTGAATTCGTTTGCAATAAGACTAGCAAGTGATTGTCCTTGTGAAAACAGAGTGGTTGGGATTGCAGCCGGACCAATCGCATTTCCTATTATCATCGTGACAAGAATAGTTTCACCTATTGCGCGTCCCAATCCCAAGAACGAAGCACCAAGTATGCCAGATTTAGCATAAGGGAAGATTGCAGTCCTCAAGGTTCCCCACCTAGTTGCACCAAGGCTATATGCGGCCTCCCGCTGAGAATTAGGTACAACAAGAAGTATTTCTCGTGTTATTGAAGAGATGATTGGAATTATCATAATAGAAAGCACTATGCCTGCAGTAAAGATATCTAGGCCGAAAGGAGTTTTGTCAAAAAATGGGATCCAGTTCAAATGCTCATAAAGCGGACGTTCGATCAGATCTCTTACCCAGAACCTAAATACAAACAACGCCCAGAGGCCATATATGATGCTTGGCACAGCTGCGAGTAGTTCAACCACAAAGGATAGAGGGGTACTAAGCCTACGAGGTGCCATTTCTGTAACAAAAATGGCTATCCCGAGACTAATTGGAACCCCTATGGCCATCGCTATGGCGGAACTGAGCAATGTTCCAATGATATAGGGTAATGCACCAAAAGACTCACGCCCGTACACAGCGTTCCAATCAGTTCCTACGACAAATTGAAAGCCTTCTTGGGAAAATATCGGAAGGGCTCCTTCGCCCACTGCAAACGCGACGAGGATTAGCATAAGTGCACTATAACTAGATGCAGCAATAACTATCCCACGAAATATCTTATCGCCTCGTCTTTTTCCTTTAACAAAGGTGGTAGCCAGGTTCTTTTTAGTTAGCACGTTTGATTCCAGAGATAATTGTACCCCTTCTCGTAATTCCAGATCATGCGGTGATATTTTACAATATCCTACAACGAATAGCTAGATCGAAATCGCACTATAGGATCTATATGGCTGCTCTTCATATAGGTTGGAGAAAATTCATTTGATTCTATCACTCCAGGTTTAGAATATTATCAAAAAACTAAAAAATAAGCTGATACTGCATATTGTGATGTATTTCTCTAATCTTTGCGGGAGTTGATAGTTCATCATCTGCGCATTCTTATAGTCGCAAATCAGATCTCTGGAGGAAAATCATATAGCCCATTTCATCTGAAGACTTGATCACAAATTGAAATCTGCCCATTGGAACAGACTACGAGAAGACTTTCCAGTTACTAAAAAGTATTCATATTTAGCAAATGCTGCAATCTCCCCGATCCCAATTCAAGTTCAAAACGCAGTGTCGGATTTTTACAAGGATAACACTATCTATGGGGGAACACGCTGGCAGAAATGGATTGATTGTATTGAAGAAGCTCGTAGAATGTACGCAGCGTTTATCGGGGCTCGTCCCGAAGAAATCGCGTTCACTCACTCAACTAGTGAGGGGATGAATATTATAGCTCATATGCTTGCACATCGTGGTCATGCAATATCAAACGATCTGGAGTTTCCGTCCTCAAACCTACCGTGGATCAATAGGGGTGCGGATATGACAATAGTTCCATCTCGGAATGGGATGGTGCCCATCGAGCGTATCCGGAAGGCAATAGGGAAAAAAACTCGAACAATCATCACTAGCCATGTTCAATATTCAACAGGATTCAAGCAAGACTTGGAGACATTAAGCGAGATTTGTGGTGAGGAGAATCTCTACCTGGTGGTCAATGCAACCCAGTCAATCGGAGCATTGAATTTCGATGTTGGCAAATTTGGGGTTGATTTTACAGTAGCTAATGGTCACAAATGGATGCTTTCCTCCTTTGGAATAGGAACACTTTACATTCAGAGTAAATTACTAGACGATGAATCTGGACTGAATCCCCCATTCTTCAGTCAATTTGGACAGGAGGATAAAGAGCATTTTGATAACATGAAAATCAGGATGTCCAAGAACGCTTCGAAATTTGAGCTCAGCACGCCCCACTTTCCAAATATCATTGCCCTAAAGGCAGCTATCGCGTATATCTCCAAGATTAACATTCTCCGAATTGAAGAAAGAATACGTTATCTTACACAGTATCTAATCGACAGGCTTGCTGAATTGAAAATTCAGGTCCTTTCTCCCCTTTCAAATACACATAGATCTGCCATCATAGTATTTAAGAGCAGGTCTCCAGAACATTTGGTCGCGTATCTAGGAAATAAGCGAATAATAGTGTCTGCGCGGGGTGGAGGTATCAGGGTATCGCCTCACTTCTACAATGACGAAGGTGATATTGATTATTTGATTTCGGCTTTGAAGACCTATCCAGCATGATTCGACGTAGACAGCCAGAACAAGCCATCCCCTCGCTAATACTCAATTTCTATTCAATTACATTTACTACCGTTGTCCCTTTTTTTGCATATGGACTGAATGTATTCAACAACATGGACCCAGATTAAGGGACAGAGGATCAAAGAGGGAAACTAGAAAAAAGATGGGCTGTTCGGTTAGTATGGCTCGTGATCAGCAATAAAAGCAAATTTAATAACGATAAATGGAAAGATAATCAAACAAATTGCGAATTGGTTCATATGAAATTCCTGAGGTAAGATTCACTTCAGGGGCCTTCAACGACGTCAAGAAGATATATGATAATGTTAAAAGCGTAGATCGTCAGATTCACGCAAATGATCTTGCTCTCTTGCTTGGATACAAAACACCTACAAGTGGAGGTTTTTACAGGAGAATAAATAGTCTAATTGGCTACGGACTGCTTGAGGGAAGAGGAAAATTTAGAGTCACAAAAAATGGTGAAGATATTCTATACCCACGAGATGAAGACCACCGAAAACAGCTACTTCGCGAGGTAGTATTAAGAGTATCATTATGGAACGAGTTTTACAAAAAATTCAAGAGAGATTTGCCTGAGAACCTCTGGCTTGAGATTAAGGATTTAACAGGAGTTTCATCTGCGGAAGCACAGAGCGTTGAAAAGGAGGT
>JBOGPP010000058.1:0-9710 GCA_050748485.1 Nitrososphaeraceae archaeon
GCACATCACACTTGTTGAGTATTTGTTCGATCTCCTTTATGGAATAGGGCCTATCTTTGCCATAGTAATCAGACTCATCCTCTGGCAAGAACCGTTTGATCTTTCTGCGTCTAAGTTCATCGTAATCATTTATCTCGAAAAAGTGAAAGATTGCTGATAGATGTACTAGAATGCTGCGATAAGTTAACCCTTCGACATCTTTGAGATATGTGATATGATCTATAATCCTGTTCTCTATAACATTCTGCTTTGTATTGAGCAATGCACGGCGATCTTTTCTCTTTATCGTTACGTCAAGAAAGTGATTGAACGCTATCCGATAGGCTATTTTAGTATGCTTTGACTTAAGTCCTTCAGTTACTTCATAGATTCTTGGCTCTTGCTGTTGTTGCTCCTGCTCCTGCTCCTGACCTTGCACAAAGGGCACAGATGTCGATGATATCAATGACTAACTATGACTCTGGATTTATTTATATGCAGTATTTCCTGCTCGTATTACTTTTTATATGCATATTGAGTTAGGACTTGTAAGTATAGTTTAATGGATAAGCACGGTACGATGTTTTTGCTTTTGGGACTGCTGTTTTTCACAGGAGCGAGCCCTATTTTCTTCCCTATTCATCAACTTAATACAGCGTACGGGTTCGGTGACGGCATTATCTTGAAGGATCCTGCATCATTTTACGATAGCACTGGGAAACTAAATATTATAGGTGTTATTGACAACAACGGAGTATTTCCTGTTGACGCGACTGTTGGAGTTAACGTGACCGAGGTATCTGATGAAGAAAATAGTACCTCGATTGCCAGACCTACTAATACTAGCAATTCATCTGTTTCCACAGTTACCACTCCCACCTTTGCAAGAGTGATTTATCCTGGTACTGGTGCCCCATTCAAAATAGTGATACCGCCTGAATCGACAGAATCAGTAGGTCAACCTTTCATCCATTCTGTGACGCAAAAAGAGAATGTAAACTACGATGTATTGGAATTGAATTATAGTAATATGGCTGTAGGTAGGGAAAGGGCATTGATGGGAACGGTGAGGAACTTGGCACCCTTTCCAGTTTATAACGCAACAGTGTTTGCCTCGATACACGATTCGAACCAGGCTCAAATAGACTCTGCAATCACCAAAGAGATACCCCTGTTAGGGTCAGGGCAAGAAGTCCAATTCAAACTTCTACCAGATGAATCAGTAAAGTCCGATGCTGTATACTACAGCTGTGCTGGAGTGGATCTCGATGCTCCAATCACCACCTTGCCAACTTCAGATGGTGGTTTTATACCATTTGATCTCCAAGCAATAGCAAAAATAATCGATCTCAAATATGACGATCAGTCAAAAAGTATAGTTTTTGGAATTGATCATTACAATCCAGAAGGGGGCATTATAACTCTTAAATTACCGCAAATTTATGATGAGCAAACACTCACGGTGATCATGGATGGTTCGCCAGGCGAAGGCGTGAAAATGAGTCGTGATGGTAAGACTATAAAAATGGATATATTTATTCCACCGAATGAACACCAAATACAGGTTAAAGGTGTTTCTCATGTTACATAGCATCCTAAATTGGCGCTCTAGGTAATGCATTTTTCATGAGTGTAAAGTAAAAATAAAGTATGAATTAACTTGTTTGCTTAATCATTGGAATGATGATCCCTCAACCATTTTTTGACTCAGATGGCGTTGACTGATGTGGGAGTTCTTAAATATCATGTTATCGATAAAAATGTATGAGTGATGTCTCGACCGCGGAATTGAGCAATACTGCGTACGATATTCTGAAAGTCTTGGGAAAGGATGCTGATTTTCTGTATGATACCATCGATAGCTATATCAAGGATGCAAATAATGCCGGAAAGTCAGAGTTGGTGGAGATGTGGCAAACAATCAAGAAGGATAGACAAAAACATGTTCATATGCTGAAGGAAGCCTTGGAAAAAGAGATTCATGGATGATACATATTTACTTCAAGTGTTCATGAATTAATTCTAGATTCACAGAATAGTTACTATGATATAGTACTAACAAATAATGGATCTAGTTGTCTAATGGCAAACTAAAGGAAAATGTTGCACCTTTGCCGTCACTATTATTCTCCGCCCAAATTCTTCCGTTATGTGCTTCTACGATGCTTTTTGAGATGTATAAACCTAGTCCAGTGCCACCGTCCCCATAATCAAGAGCAGATGTTGAGGTAAACTTTCTAAATAATTTTGGAAAGATCAGAGGGTCAATACCCGTCCCTGTATCTGATATACTCACAATCATCTCGCCGTTCAACCTTTTTACCATCACATTTATCGTTCCTCCCTTAGTATATTTTAGCGAATTATCGATTAGGTTAGAAATTACCTCGGTGATTCTATTCAAATCACCTTTGACAGTAAAATGCTCCAGTTCAGAATTTTCTAAATTATTGACAAAAGCGATATTTGTTTCAGAACCATTACTATTCTGATTTATCTTGTTGTACTCATCAATCACGGAGAGTGCTACCTGGCATATGCTGAATTCTTCGTTGTTTAAACGGAGTTTCTTGCTTTCTATCCTGGTCACATCCAAAATATTGTCTGTCAGTCTCTTCAACCTGTTAGCGTTTCTCACAACTACTTCCAATAATTGCCTTTGTTTCGGATCTTTCGCCTCAGAGTACATTACATGGCTTAAACCTAGAATAGGTTGGATCGGGGTACGTAACTCATGTGCAGCGATGTTTATGAACTCTTTCTGAACTTTATCCGCATTCTTAAGTTCCTCATTTAGAATGTGTTCCTTCCAGAGTAAGTCAAAGAAGGTTTTAAAGGAGTCTACACTCTGCCTTGTATTTGAATATACCGTGAATCCAATAGAATCAGCAAAATTCTCAGAGGTTGCATTCGTTAATTCCGCGCGCAAAAACCTTGAATTATCCACAATTACCATTAGCAATGTTGAATTATTCCCATTTACAATTTCCATTTCAGGTGCCTTTTCTTTTATCCCTTTTATGATACCTGACTCACCTTCAGCATTGGGACAGACAAGCCTTATTTTAGCGTGATTAACCGTGGCCGCGTTTATGAGGTGATCGATTGCGCCTATCTTCTCCAAATTAAGTAGTGTTCTTTCATCAGGTACCAAAATTTGGGCTTCCCGTCTAATAGATCCTACAAGTTCCAAAAGTATGCGGATCGTCCTTTTACCGTCGTTTAGCACGTCGATAAATTCCGGTTCCAGTCCTTGTTCTATATATGCAATTCGTTCGGCTGCATCCGTTCCATTACTCCAAAGTTCACTGAATGTGTAAAGAAAATAGTCAATATAAGCTTGCTCAGTACTGACTAGAACGTTCTTTCTGTCCATACTGATCTCACGACTGCTAGAATCAAACTTTTCATCCGTCATTTCATGCTCAACCTTGTGCACTTTAGCCACGATCTCCTTATCAGATACAGCAAAGTCGATGGGAGGCAGGTTATCAACGTGCCTTACCATTACCCCCGCTTCCAGGAACCGTTTGATCATGCCTACACTCTGTTTGTCGACCTTGGTCACAAATCTTATTCCTTTATGTTCTCCAGTTGCGAATCTTTCCTGCATTATCTTCTGGTAAACTTCAAAATTGCTGTTGTACGCTAGGCGAACCCCACTAAAGTTCAGACAAGCTACAAGCTCTTTCGATGACTCTAGGATTTCTCTCTCCTTACGAACTATGTCATCATAGCCCCGAAGTAGCGTAATTTGACTTAATACGTTCGATAGGTAAAGTTTCATTTCGCGGTGGGTGAGGGATGGCACGATTCCAGTTCTTTTGACGAGATCTTCTTCTTGTTTCTGAGCCGTGTGAAGAACACGCCGCTCTATCTCTTGCTCGAGATGAGCAGCCCCCAAACTTACCAATATTTTTGACTCTTCAAGAGCAGATCTCTTGATAGATTCTCGCAACTTTGCGTCCTGGGTTAGAAATACGGCTGACGCATAGAAGCCTATGGCAAACAAATAAGATGATAAAAATACGAGAGAATGAACGGCAACCCCATAAGTCTGCTGAAATGCCGATACACTAAAGGCAATTCCACTCAAGGTGATTCCTATGGCGGCTATTGTCAAGTAGTCCTTTACTCTTTCAGAAGGTACTCTTCTTGCTATTATATAGAACGCTATGCCAAAGAGTACGCTGCTCCCGATATTGCCGGCTCGATAAATAATCCGCTGATAGTACCTATAGTCTGAATCGTCTGGAAGAGTAAGTACAAGTCCACTTCCAACCAGATAAAGCACAAACGGGATAATAAGTAGTATCCAATACGTGATGGGAAATTTAGTGATCTTTTGTCCAGTTCTCTGATAGTACAAGTGCAGGAGAAGACAGGTGCTTATCCACAAGAAAATATACCTTGGATAGGAAGTCAGTTTGTTAATGAAGGAGTATAATTCATCATCTTCAGGTGATACAACATACAGCGTAGTACCCTCTGGATTTGTGACCCGATATTGAACCTCGCCATTATACTTCTCGTCGTTTTCATAAACAAACGATGAATCGGGAACAGTACCCACTTCTGATTGTTCTTCCACAATTAATCCAGCCACCATAAACTTGTCAATCGCATCTCCGGCAATTGACATGGAAAGGGCAGCAGCGGCCAAACCGTAAAAAAATATGATGTAGTTTCGTTTGCTTGTTTTGTACCAGGAAAAGAATCTATAACTAAAAAATCCCAGAATTACTGAGGCTGATGCCGAAGCAATTGCAGTAATTGAAACCGTTGAAACAGGGGTATTGCAAAAGCTGAAATAGTTATAACAGTACACACTGTTGTAAAAAACAAGAATTATCATGATAGCAACTAGCACAAATTGTATTAGTGTTGCTGCCCAGTGAATTCTGTTTATTGAACGAGATTTAGCTCTGAGCGCGGAGCTTGTCCTCTTGGTGTATTCCAAAAGAATCCACGAACCTACTCCAAATCCTAGAATTACGACTAATAGAAAAAGTAAAGTTTGAAGATTATTGTCAAAAAAGATAATTTGACGAGTTGTCAACAGAGCGAAGACTGCTAGCACGACTAGAACAGCTGCAACCGATATAGCCATTTTTCTAACTGTTACAGGCGAGTCAAATACCGTGTCAAAGTGTGTTCTTGTCGACTTCTGCATCTTTGGTAACTATGATGTCGATCTAGGCTATATAGTTTATATTTGCTCCAGGTCAGGATACTAACGCTATTTTTTGTCAGACTTGAGATCTAGAAATAATACTGTTCTGTTGAAGATGGATTATGACCTCGTATTTGATCTGCATGGATTATGGGAGGAGTGGCTACGGTACTTCAGTTATTTCAAGATCACGCACCAAGGATTGCCTGGAATAGTGTTGATTAAGCCTATTATTAGGTTGTATTATCGCTTGAACAACTAGCGTCATCGGGCATAGCTTAATAGTGAAGTCATAGACAAGAATATGGTCATTCGTAAGTCTAATCACCTTTTCAAGCGATTTTCTGGCCTATCTGATCATCGCTATTTTGGGTTGTTAAACAACCTATTGGTGTCGCAAATAGAGGGAATAAGGAAAGTACTAAAACTACTACAATAAGAAAGATGTTTATAATATCGTTTGGCTACACTATTCAGCGAGGTATTATATTTATGAAATACAAGAATGCTTATCACAAAATACTCTCAACACGTGCTCGCTTGAGGTGTCCGTTAGATGTCTTTGTCTACACCACCACAATAACCAAATGCACGAATTACGCATCTAGAGGGTGTCAACTCGGGTATGGCAAAGTAGCTATGTAAGTGTAAGGATCCATCAGTGCAGGAATTATTTGTTGGCGAGGTTCAACTAGCGTTCTGAGGATTTCCATTTGAGGCTGCGAAAAGAGAGATTGGAACACTTATTATGTAGATTTATGGTTATACAGGCACACAATTTGATGATTAATCTTCCTATTATCTATTTCATATAATAAATCAGATTTATCTGATAACATTAAGATTATCAATTCAAATAAACAATTGAGGTATCTTTCTTAGTAGTAATATGACCCAATCAATACGGATGAACTTGAAATCACTAGCAGTCGTAGCGGGAGTAATGCTTGTTATAGCAGGATCGATTGCTAATCTCAACGATGCATCAGCTACAAAGTACGAGAGTAGTCAGGCAAATGCTGGAAGCAACGATTGTGGGAACGGAGTACTCCCTCAAAACATATTCTGTCAAAACCTGGCTTCTCAAATAGATGGTGATGGTAATGCCATAAATATAATCGCACTACAACCAGCGTCAGGTGAAGTAGACGACGGTCTGCAGTTGTTACCTTAGTAGAGTGCGTGTAGAACCAGAAAAACCCACAAACCTTTTTTATCATCCAAAAGTTGCTTTGTTGCTAGCCACTATCTATAACTAGCAAATAGCAAATAGATACCATATCGGTTATCGCCATAACCTAGGTCGAGCACTATTCCAAATTACTTGGATCCCCGTCCCATCTCTCCATGATTATGTTGATTGCTGTCATAGACTTTATCGACAAACTTCTCAATGGGTTTAGAAATAGAGTCAGATTAATAATGGTGAAATAGAATAGAATCCCGCTCAATTTCGCAGGTACTATCTGCTAGATAAGAACCTATTCAGAAGATTGTTCTTGTAATTGAGAGCTCATTGACTTGTCTGAGGTGAAAGCATCTCATCTCATAGCAAAGCTTATACTTTGAAACATTATCGTTACTGTTATCATCAACGAATGAAGGTAAATGCCATCGGCATCCACCCTGTTATCCAAAAGCTCTTCAAGCATTTTTTCTCAGAATAGTTACCATCCAATCTTTGGTCTCATCATCATGCATTCGTTGTATAGTTGTTTAGGGGTCTTTCAAATTCGATGTGCTTACTTCAATAGTGAAATGGTCGGTTACTGACCTCTTTTTCACTTGTTAATTTTGATTGATGGGTGACTTCGCAACTGCGTCTATAGAATATGTTACTGTAAATGGTTGTCCCGTTGTCTTATAGAAGACTAGAGCACTACCAACAAATTCTAGCGTCCCTGAACTAATGCCTGTACCGTTAATTTCAATTGGCACATCGACTAAATCTCTCAGATGAGAAATGGCAATACTCTTGTTTCCAGGCAGTACTGCATGATAAGGCTCTCCATGCATAGTATCAACTTCACCTTTTGGCTCATAAGCGTGCAATACCTCAACTTCAATCGGTTTGCTAGCGGTAAAGGTCACTTTCCCAGACCATATCTTACCATCATCTCGTAGTGGTAACGCAAATACCACTGCATGAAGCGGTTGTCCGGGATGTCTTACTCGTGCGGGGCTTGACATTTCTGTACGTTGCTCCATTATTGAAATCGTCTGTGAATTCGTAGTAGAGTTACTCTTGTTCAGATAAATTTCAGAATCATTAGTATTACTACTATTAGATATCATTTCCTCTTGAGATGATGAATTCTGAGCGACCACTTGTCCTCCAGTACTCAGTAAAGGATCCAATGCACATAGGGCCATTAGAATAACCCCTCCAAGTATTACGATAAAAGTGGAATAACACTTCTTGAACATTAATCCCAATCATCTTGTTAAAGTCATAGATAATCTTTTTGATAAAAGACGCTAGCTGACTTGTTCGCATATGGTGTTCGACCTCATTGAAGCAGGATTAAGGCCAATCCGCCTAGTTCTCTAATTCGAATTGCAACACTCAATATTCTTTGCTTACATTATATTCCTGGTACCGTGTAACCTCTTCAGGCTTTGTGCTTGCATTCCGCCTCTTGGTGTGAGAAATGATAATATATTTTATCGGTAGGTTTGGATTCAGGCGACTAGCAAAACAGGTGGGCATATTGTAAGGCTCTCTGAACCTGACGCCATACGTGGATTATTTCATGGGCAAGAAGCATCCCCTTCTGACCAGATGGAGTAAGACGACCTTTACTGGCTCTTATTAAGCTACATTGTCAAGCTCCCCGGCTACCTAGGACAATTAAGGTATTGAAATATCCGATAATCTGGCTCGATGCTCCGTAAGTCAATGGTTTGAAACTCATGCAAAAAAACGAGCCCATAATGAGACGCCACCTATCAATCGGGAATGCGAATTCTCGCTCTTACGATACTTAATACAATAAAGGCACTGAAAAAAAGTCCGGCGCGGGTACGATTGTGTCAGGACGGAACAGAACACTTTTCTGCCAGTTCGTGATCATTATCCTTGGCTGATTAGCCTGACTCCTGTACACGGGGACGACCAGAGAAATTACCTAGATGAGAAGTATTCAGTTAGGGTAGATAATCCTCTTGCGGATTCTTTTCCATGGTGGTTTGAATTCTACAACAGGGTGAAATTATTTACTTGGTGGCTCAAGTACAATATAGGTATTGCCCACCAGGCAGCGCTTAAAGACAAGATTATCGAACTCGCCACTTTTATGGGACTGCAGGATAGATGGACTGACAGAATTGTGAGACATGCTGTGTCCGAATTTTCAAAGAAGGGATTAGGACCAGACTACTACGGCTATCACAATATAGATCATGAACTTGAAGCTACATACTTTGCTTTGCTGGCCCTTGATGGACAATTAGGTGCTTCTGGTATGGAATATAGAAAATTCAACGATCACGACATAAAGTACCTGTTCGTTGCTGCTCTTTTTCATGACTATGATCCCTTGAAACTTTCAGACAAGCCGCATGAAGATTCAGTTGAATATTTTTTAAGACATGATAAAAAGATAAAGAAATTCATAGAGGATATCGACATCAACCTTGATATGGTTATTGCAATAATATATCGTACTACTTATCCTTTCAAAGGTGAGAACGCCGAACATGCAAGGACGAGAATGCAAGAACTATTTTTAGATGCTGGCATACCAGAGAATGATACCAAAACAAGAGAACATTATGAATACTTGGGATGGCTTTTATCAGTATGTGAGCGAATGGCCGGGTACGCCTTAGGGGATTATGAACATGCAAAGACTCTTGCGAGGCTCAACGCACATGCTTTAGGCTGGCATCCTTCATTCATTAACGAAGAGTCTGTCAAGTACTTTAGTACTCTAAAAGAAGAGAAGGAAATGACCCAAGGGATATTACGAAATTTACCTGATCAATATAGGAAGAATTTCTATGATAATGTAGAGGCCTTCAGGGAGGCGTGGGAAGACGAAAATAAGACGAGAAGTTCCATTAGAAGGAAGGAATTGGCATTCTTTTGCAATGTAGAAAAGGCCTCCGACAAAGATCTCTCTTCTCAAACAAGAGATGCAATCCTAAATATTTATCAAGAATTACGTGTTCCATTACAACTCGGCAAGGCTCAATTCTTGCGGTCTCTACACAATCGCAGTACTATTCTGATAACTCTAAAAATCAAGGACAGATCTGATAACAATACTAGGAATAGTAACAGTGGTGGTGGTGGCACCTATACCAACACAAGCAGCAGTAATGAATATGGTACTTTTGGCGATAAGATAGTTGGTTATGTAAAGGGGGGGCCTTTGGAAAATTATACCCTTAGGAGAGGCACACATGACGAAAATTGGGGCAACCACAATACGGCATATATGGAATGGATCTGCATCAAGCCTGGATATTGGGGTGAAGCCGGTGGCCACGAGCTTAGAACCAACTTTCTACGCGAAGCAAAAATCAACGGATATGTATTTGTAACGGGATATGT
>JBOGPP010000059.1:0-1936 GCA_050748485.1 Nitrososphaeraceae archaeon
TAATATATCATCTCCTCATTCGATTCACTTTTTGCTTTAATCACAAACAAATAGCTGCTGATAATGTTGAGCTTTATCCTGTTATGACCTCTTATGTTAATAACTCATGTATCTGGAAAAAAGGTCCCTGTCTTCGTCGTGTCCAGTTTTTACATCGATTTTCTTATTGGTTTGCTGAATATATTCATGGTATATGCCAATCGGCAGAGACAATCCATGACCTCCTGGTGATGTGTAACCTGTATCAAGGATGACAGACTCTTCTATTGGATTGCCGGCTAGTTCAATAGTAATTTTTAAGGTAGTCACTCAGTCGAATTCTAATGCAAAACGTTGCATACCTGCATGTTTGAGGAGGTGTTATCGGCGGAAACTCAAACTCACCACGAAGATCTGACCTTACTATCCCCTGTTCAATTTTCATCGATACTTAGTTAAATTATAAAAGGTTTTTCCGGATTCATTACTGATTCATGTTGTTGTTATTCTTGTCCTTCAATAGTGTTATTATATCACAGAATCCTGCTGATAAGGATCATCGATTACTACTCCATTTATGAAAGGTTCTTTAACTTGCCAGAAATCATCTCAGCAACCGCCTCAAAAAGCAACTCCATGAATTTCTGTCCAAACACTAAATTTATTTTTTGTGTATCCCCTGGGTTTATTACAAGCCTCAGTAAGGGTTGTTTATCAATATCTATTGTAATAGTCCCACTGTTCACTGACCCAAGAATATTCGAAATCATTCCGGATACCGGGTCTAAATCAGCCCGCTGTTTATGGCTTTCAGTTCTTCTAGTCATTTCATGACATAGATGTATTGCTAGAAATATAATCGCTTAACAACTCTAGTAAAACTAGAGATGTCAGTACCGTCAAAGCTTATTATGTTATAAAAGCACTACTACAGAGAGGTATGAGAACCATATCAAGAAAATATAGTACCATTGCTATTATTATTTCAATACTATCAATTACCTCTAGTTTTATTATGATGACAGAGGAACAGCAACATAGCGCTTTTGCGCAGCTTACAGGACAAGAATCCTTAATCTCTAATGTCGGGCAGGCTGTGATAAAAGAGTTCCCTGTCCCATTAGGCTCTAGGCCACACGACGTTGCCCCTATCCCGAATGGAACCGTAGTATGGTATACTGCTCAAGGCTCTGGTGAATTAGGAAAATTGGATCCAACCACTGGAAAGACACATCATATTGCGCTAGGCCAAGGTTCAGCGCCGCATGGCGTTATTATTGGACCAGACGGCGCACCCTGGATTACAGATGGAGGTCTAAATGCTATTGTACGTGTTGATCCTCGTACTGAAGAGGCCAAAGTCTATCCTCTACCTGAAGGTACCGGCAATGGTAACTTAAATACTGCAACGTTTGATCATAACGGCACTCTATGGTTTACCGGACAAAGCGGAATTTATGGTCGCCTTGATCCACAGCTAGGACAGATCGAGATCTTCCAAGCACCTCGTGGTCCTGGACCTTATGGCATTTCAACAACCGCCAATGGCACGGTATACTATTCTTCCCTAGCAGGTAGTTATGTTGCTCGCATCGATTTAGAAAGTGGAAACAGTAGCGTATTGGAGCCTCCTACAGCTGATCAAGGAGCACGACGAGTCTGGCCTGACTCTCAAGGTCGCATCTGGATTAGTGAATGGAATGCAGGACAACTGGCCTTATATAATCCATTTACAGAAGAATGGAAGGAATGGCGGCTTCCAGGAAACAATCCGATGCCTTATGCCGTATACGTGGATGGGAAGGATATAATCTGGTTAAGTGATTTTGGAGCAAACGCCATGGTACGCTTTGACCCCAAACAGGAAACCTTTGAGATCTTTCCGTTTCCCAGTTCCGAAGCTAATGTACGGCAGATTCTAGGTAGGTCTGGCGAGATATGGGGAGCAGAGTCGGGA
>JBOGPP010000060.1:0-10212 GCA_050748485.1 Nitrososphaeraceae archaeon
ATATCACTTGCTGACGAAGCCGATACAATAGGCTTCAAATGGAAAAGAAAGGGTAGATCAAGTAAGCATATTCCATTTGAATGGAGAGGCCCATGAAAACTACTAACTTATAAATGAACTCAATTACTCAATATATTGACCAATATTAGCATTATGAAAAATATTTCATCTATAATAATTATTATTGTAATATCAATCTCTGTATTTACTTGGTTTGTATCGATCTGGCAGTATGATACCATGATGTCTTCTATGATGACATTTTACTATAGTCCAGTAGCATTATCTTTGTTTGTAGTAATATGGACAGCGGGTATGGCTGCTATGATGTTCCCAGCTATAATACCAATGGTTCTTTTCTACAATAGACTCATTGATAGTAGCACAGGTAGTAAGGATAATTCCCATTCTAATCATATCAGTCAGATGTTATATCATAGACAAGATAATACTCGAAGTGATAAGGATAATAATAATAATGGCATACCAGATACAGTAAATCAAGGTCAAAATAAACGTAGGAAGACCTACAATCTAAGCTATGTGTTAAGACCCAAGACCTACTATATGATGATTTTCATATTGTCATATCTTGCAATTTGGGCAATAACAGGGATAATACTCCTGATTGGATGGTCCTATGCCCTAGACATATTATTGTCACAATTGGGAATGAACGACATTCAACAACAGCACCAACAACAGCAAAAGGACCATCTATCGATAAATACTATCTATGGAGTCTTACTGATTGTATCTGGGATCTATCAATTTAGCTCGCTAAAAGCTAGGTGTCTTGGATATTGTGAATCTCCTCTTAGTTTCTTTATGAGAAGATGGCGAAAGGGGGGGCTGGGAGCAGTGAAGATGGGAGCATTTCATGGACTATATTGTCTCGGTTGCTGCTGGCCCTACTTTTTGCTAATGGTAGCACTAGGATGGATGAATATTTTCTGGATGGGATTGTTTGCCTCCATCATCTTTGCTGAAAAGATATGGGCTAAAGGTGGGCTCTTGATCGCTAGAATCACTGGTATCTGTTTTATATCTATTGGAATCCTGTCTTTGACAGGGATGATATTGCTTCCTTCTGATCCTATGAGTAGTATTAGTGATAATAATATGATGTCAATGGACAAGTCAATGGATATGGATATGTCTGTCTCGCCATCAGATAATATGATGTTCCATAACGAGATTGACGAAACTAGTTCAATTATGAATATGTAGTCAAGAAGAATCTGTCGTGAACATTATCTTGATTCTCAATGTCATGAGACAGAAAATTCTATACTGCACTGAGGTTAATGAAATCCACTAAAATACTGTAAGAAGATTGTTCCGCGATTTAATGATCATATCAAGCTGATTTTAAAGGAAGAGAGAATTGAAAAGTTGCGCCTTGTCTTCCTTTATTATTGTAGGCCCATATCTTGCCTTTATGTGCTTCTATGATACTCTTTGAGATAAACAATCCTAATCCTGTACCTGTCTTGAAATTAGTAGCAAATCTTTTAAATAATTTTGGCATTATTTCTAGATCTATTCCTCTTCCAGTATCTGTGATCGAAACAATTACTACTGTATCAGGTAATAAAGAATGGCTATTTTTGTAGCGCTCATCACTATAATTGCTATCATTAGAGCTATTATTATATTCAATTTGATATTCAAAACATGTAGGATGTTGATACTTGTTTGCAAAGCTCACCGATATTATTATCTCATCTGTTCTTTCCTCATTTATTTCTGTTCCATGATCAATTGATTTGATGGCATTATTAATCAAATTTGAAATAACCTGATAGATTCTATCCTTGTCAGCTTCAATTTCAACACTATTTTCAAATCCATGTTTGAATTGAGAGTCGTCTATTTCTACATCATCCTCATCATCATCATATGCAGCAGTTTGCCGATTGTAATATCTTAATTCTATCTTAGACCTAGCATGTTTTTGTTGATGCCTATCCGCAAGTTGTTTTTCAAAATCAGAAACTATTTCATGCATTAATTTGTCAAGATCAAAAATCTCTTTTTTTAGCTCTAGTTTATCATTTTCTATTTTAGTTAAATCAAGTATATTTTCTGCGAGCTTGCTCAGCCTTTCAGCATTTCTCATTATTATGTCCAATGATTCTTCTTCTTTTCCCATGAGGGATTTTTTTTCATATTTCAAGAGATATGATAAACCAATTATGGGTTGAATTGGCGTACGCAATTCATGAGCAGCTACACTAATAAACTCCTTGTACTTTTTGTCTTGCATTATCAGTTTCTCATTTACTTTTTTTACCTGTTGATATAGTCCAGCTTGGGTCCATAAATTCTCAAAAATAGAAATATAAGGAAATATTCTAGAGAGATCAGTCGAGTACGTTGAAAAACCTGTAGCTGCATCAAATGACTGTTCAGTGTCATCCTCTAGTCCTGTTACTAGCGAAGTACTCTTATCAATCACTAATATCGTTGCTCTAGTTCCAGAGATCTCTTGAATGTATCTGATCGAGTCAATGTTATTATTATTCTCCTTATCGGTGCTCTTATTATGAGTTGCCTGTAGCAAAAATGGTTTCTGTTCTACAAACTTCTCGATTAGCGGATGAAGAGGTACTAATGCTCTTACCCTGACATTGTGTCGTTTCACCGCATTAGTTAATGCCTCGATAGCTCCAATCTTTTCATGCCAAAGAAACGAATTAGCAGTAGGAAAAAAAAGCAAAATTTCCTCATTGGCTGAGGCTATGCTTTCAAGGCATACCTGTCGTGTTATATTAGAGTCTTTAATGCCTCCAACTATTTTTAGTTCCTTACTAGTTTCTATTTCAGTATTTTTCTGCTTAGTCAGAGTTGAACCATCAAATCTAATATTTGGAGGCTTTTGAGATTTAATTTTATAAGCACTATTTGTTGTCAAAGTATTGACCTTGTTCATTATACAAAATGTCTATCAATTATTGCTAATCTTTTGGTAAGTTCTATGAGAATAATATCTTATCAATACTTCATCATTTTGAGTAATATTTTTACATGTAAAGGTTGTATCGTGTATATTTATTTCGTTATCCAATTCCATCATCGCTAGTTCTTCAATTTGATTCATTTGAGTAGCCTCAGACAATGAGTTTGATTTTCTGGACTCGTACCTTGGAGAATGAATTTCTTTCGAGCTTTGTTTCGACATGACGATAATTATCAAAACTGGGTATTATATCGCAGCTGACCCCAAAGTGGGGGAGAGTGGTTGCACGCCTGAATTATTGGTTTCGACTCAAATAGGAAAAAGAAGCTCTTCCGCATTAATGTCATAGCCGTTCTACCTCTCATATTAATTGATTCCATTGTCAAGAACAATATCTATCAGGTTCGTCTTTATACCACTTTCCTCTGTAAGGTGGGTTAGGATTATCAACATAGACTCTGGAATAACTCCATTTTTTTAATGAAAATTTAAATCGTTTTATGTATCACTTGCTTTGTATGTAATTTTTCCTGACCTCTTCTATTATTGGGCAAAGTTTGTAAAGGGCATTTGCAACAAGGACAGATATAATACATACAAAATGGGATTATCTGGCTTAATTCTATTGGTAGTGATTAAATTTTAGCTTACTTTAGCATTGAGATCAATATGTGGGAATTGGAAAAATATTATAGAGGACTCTACGGATAGAATAATTCATTTTACTAGTAGGGTACCATTATCAATAACTTAGTTGGATACTTATAATTAAAGGTAATCAACCTTTGGTTTAGTACTGAGCTTACGTCCATATATATACTACATATACTATAGAGTTTTTTGATTAGAAATGAATCAAATAAAAAATGCACCAAAGTCGATGATAGGAGTAATCATTACGGCGGTATTGGTATCAGCAAGTAGTTTAACAATAATATACAAACGGATTTTCAATCACAATGTCTGGATACGAAGGCTTGAAGGTAGCAATAATGGTTCCTAATGTAAGATCTTGTAGTAGTACATAAGGCGCTTGTACCTGCTATTTGTCTACCATTATCGGAATGGTGTACGTGTATAGCAAGAGATCCAAGAGTAGTCATTTCCCGCTACTGTTTTTAAGTGTTTCTGTTCATAAATGGAAGGTATGAACCTGTCGCTGGCATGCCTAACAAACGATCATAGGTCTTGTAAGTGGAGCGATAATATTACATGCCAATGTAACTGTCACCTTAGACTTGATAGTAATAATCAGGTGCGATAGAAGTTATCGGCAAATAACTCCGCACCCGCCCATGAAACGAAGAAGTTAACCTATATTGTACTACATGTTTTATAATAAATAACATTCTAGTTATCTCAGACAAGCATTAAATTAAATAACCTCCAATCTACTATCTAATAATTTACCCAGTAAGATAACCTGATAATATGTACATCATAATCCTAAGTTATATGAGTTGTTAGATAGTTGTGCTAACTTACTACTACTCTAAACAATGATTCACTGAATGTATAATAAATAATTATTTCTAGGGAAACGGCGGCCCAAAATTGGTGTCAGATTCAGTATTTGGATTGGTCGGAGTTGTTGTTATCATTGCAACACTACATCTGCAATACTTTTAACCCATTACCATTTAGTAGAGTCGTGCAGATTGATAGAAATAACAAGGGAGGTTTAAATGAATTACTAGAAGTATTGCTACGCAACGGAAATAGGTATATTTCGAACAACGAATTGATACATCTACTACATAGAATAGAGGGTGATGCGACAGAAATATATCATACAAAGTATGGTTCAGAGGACATAAAAATTAAATTTAATATAAATTCTAATGAGAAAGGCTTGGACTTTGCTCCTTTGGGACGGCAAAGTGCTAAATCGCTTGAATGTATTAGAAAATCGATTAAGAAAAATCTATATTTAATGCAAGAAAGTGTGAGAACAGAATTTGAGAGATATTTAATATTATGTGGTGAAAGAATTAGCTAACAAAATAATGTTGTGCTTCATTGCGCAATGTTTATGATAGTAGTGTCTTGGACGTCCACTACTTACGATAGCATAATCTCTTGTGATACGTCCGTGACAGGAAAAGCAAAGTCCATTTTGCTTCAAATAAATCATTTTTAGTATACGAGTAATTTTTTCGTCAGGATTGATGATCAGTGGAAGAATCAAGTGAATAATTACATAGAATACCCTGCAAATGAGATTTTTGATTTACAAATCTAGAGTAAGAGCACAATAAAAATGAACTCATGGAATCTATCTTCTAGTCACCACTCACTAAAATTACTATATAGAATAAAAATGAATGGCATTTCGATGAAAAGTCAAATATTTGTAGCCATGGGCGTCGCACTAGTTGCGTCGGTATTGGTGATTGGACTTGGATCCACAATTTATGCACAGTCAAATATGACTGGAGGAAACATGACTATAACTGATACCATAGGTGACGGTGATGACGGCGGAAACGGTGACGGTGACGGAAGTGGAGGGGACGATGACAATGACGGACAGAGCGGGGAGGGCGGAGAAAATAACTAGAGAGCATTATTTCAATCTCTGATATACATCCTAACTTTTTATTTTGATTGAAGTTGCAGATATCTTCTACTTGTTAAGATCCCAAAACTTTCAAGTATTCAAAAAAGTTAGCTCAAGTTATTCAAATGTATCTATGGTCTTATTACTTGATAGTTCAAGAAGCGGACCAAAGATCTTCCAAAAGTCTTCATTGCTAATATTAGTCATTGGGAGTGCTGTCTGTCTTTGTATCATTTATTTCCAACCAAGTTACAATTATCTTTTGCTTGCCTAAGTTTGTAGGATTGATTTAAGTTGTTAGTTTTCTTGAGCTGTCACTATCATAGATTCATTTACCATAAATGTAATCATAGTAACTGTAGAGACAATGGCGTACCAGTTCATTATACATTAGGCCATATTCAATATATTATTTATATATCATACTTTCCTACAATGTTTCGACTACTGGTATCATATAAGATTACAAGTAAATTGCTTTCATGTAATGATTATATACTTTCATGAATATATTTTACGATGAAAGATACTGGAGCAAATTCCCTTGGAATCTACTATGCACATCATAGAGTTCCTGCTATTTTGAGTCAGAATAATGACAGAAATTGGAAGAGTATTTGCAGAATACAAAGATAAATTGATAAGAGTAGATGGCGAAATCAAAAAAGAACATGTGTATTTGATTCCTAAGAATAAAGTAGATCTTTATGGTGATAAGAAAGTCTATCTCAATATATCAGAAAACTCTTTGAAACAATTTGAGTTTTTTTAGTCTGTTGGTTTAGTAAATAAGTATAGAAAAAGCTTCCAAATGTGGCTATTCTTGCTTGGCGTAGTTAATGCCATTGCTACTACGATCGTCATCTGTGATTTACTCATTAGCCAATAGTATACAAAGTATAGTTTATAAGTATGCAAGGGATCAAAAGTATAGTTTCGTCCCAATACATCAAGGGACGTTGCAAATTCTAAGTGTTCGACGTTTCTTCGTCTGTTAGTTCCTGTTCTATTATTGATAATCCTGCTTGCATGAGGTTTCTGTTTGTTCGGGCCGCTACAACTGGTAGGAGTACCTTGGTTGCAATCAACCTAGCCCTCGTTTAATTTTCTTGCTCCTTTTGAAATAATAAAAAAATAATAATACAAACTGAACTGTTATTTGATCTAGTATATGGATAGGTGCGCTTAAATCCAGGTTATTTAATATAGGAATAAAATATAGGGATTGTTAGAAGATATACCTTGCAGAGAAATTTGCTAATTGTCGGGGTTGGACCTGGCTCTCCACAATATTTGACTCGCATTGCTATGGATGCCATTAAGAAGTCAAAATATATAGCCGGATACAAATATACATTGGACACTGTAGAGAGTTTAATCGATAAGACCCGACAGGAGGTTTATCATATAACAATGCAGAATCAAGAATCAATATATCAACACGTATACAATAAGATGAAAGATGGAGAATATTGTACGGTGCCTTTTACAGGAGATGCCAACTTTTCTGAATCAGAAGTTGTTGATCGATTACTAGAGATTTTTGGAGATAACAATGTAGAGATTATTCCTGGAATAAGCTCTGTCCAAGTCGCTTCTTCTAAATCCATGATACCCTTAGATAAATCATCTGTACTTTCGTTTCACATTTCCGGCGATATAGAAAAAAAGAAGAAAGAACTAATCAATGCAATAATGGATAAGAAAAGTGTTATTCTGCTTCCTCGTCCTTGGCCTGATGATCCTTCAAGGAATTTCATGCAATCAGATATTGCCAAATTCCTTAAACTCAATGGAATTGATACTTCCATTCTCAAAGTATGGGTCTTTGAATACCTTAGCAAATACAATAAAGAAACTATTTTCAGAGGAAAAGCTATCGATCTGGAAGGAATGAACTTCAATCCCTTATCAGTAATGATAATAGATCAAAATAAGCGACATTCGTACCGAGACTTTGATTCATCTGAAATAAGACATCTAAAATAGTTCTTGATAACAATTGAAAAAAATTGATTGACCACACTGAAAATGACAACCCGTTCTATGATACCTTCATAGAGGAAGAAAGAGCTATACTCCAATCGCATTTTTCAAACACTGACAAGAATATTTTTGCTATTATCACACCTAAACAGGTTGATAGAGGAGCATTAATGTCTAGATACTCTAGAACAGATAAGACTATGAGACGAGTATTTTTGGACGAATTCATCCGTAATCCTAATCGAGGTAAAGAATTTTATGATAGAGTATTATTGGAATATGGAGATGATTCAGTAGCTGAATTAGGCGAAGCTCAAATTGCAATTGAGTGGATTTCAAATATTGCAGCCAAGAAACTTGAGGATCGAAGGATTGGATTATCTTATCTGGAGAAATCATCCCGATATGTAGCATTGGATCAAAAAATTAGGGGTAAGTACAAATATTATCGGGAGGATCTTATTATGTCATCCAAATTCTCAGACAAATATATTCAAGCATGTGATCATGCATTTGATCTATATTCTAAGAATATCAGTTCAATGTTGAAATATCTGGAAGAGTTAGGACCTATTGAAAAATTTTACTTCTTCGATTCCATTGCAAAACGCGATGTATCGTACCGCAATCTCAAAGACTCTAAAGATATAGAGTCGGCTAATAGAATCTATAGATTAACCATTAAGGCCAAGTCTTTGGACATATTACGAGGCATTTTGCCAGCGTCAACACTCACTAATATTGGTATCACCGGTAATGGTAGGGCTTTTGAATACCTATTATCTAGGATGTTCTCATCAGGCTTAATTGAATTAAGGAATTTAGCAAATCATTTACATGGTGAACTCGACAAGATTATACCTTCATTCGTGAGACGAGCAAATGATGAAAAATATGGCAAAGTATTACAAGAATACTTCATAAATACTAGAAACGCCATAATCAAACTCTCTGAATCCCATTTAAAGAATATCCAACCGAATAGAAACCCTGAGACTATCTATTTACTTGAATTTCCAGATAATTTTGAAGCTGAAGTTAAAGTTGCAGCAGCTATATTATATGAATTTGCTAAAGGGCAGTCATTGGAGAGCATCATCAAATATGTTCGATCTCTCAAGAATAACGAGCGCATAAATATAATTCGAATGTATACAAAATTTCGGTCCAACAGAAGGCATAGGCCAGGTAGGGCATTCGAAATGGTTGATTACACATTTGAGCTGCTTACGAATTTTGGTATGTTTCGTGATTTGCATAGGCATAGACTTGTTACAATTGAAAGACAATTGCTTTCTACCAGACACGGTTATGATATCCCTCAGGAGATTGTAGATTTAGGAATTTCTAACGAATTTAAAGATTGTATGTATGAATGTAACGAAGTTTACGAAATACTATCTGATCGGATGCCAGAACAAGCGCAATACGTAGTAAATTTTGCATTTAGATACCCATATTTTCTGAAAATCAATCTACGTGAAGCATGTCATATGATCGAACTTAGAACATTGCCTCAAGGACACGCAGACTATCGAAGCGTATGCCAACGACTCTTTAAATATATAGAAGAAAAGAATCCTATTCTTGCGGAAGGAATAAAATTCGTGGATCTGAATACTTATGAATTGGAGCGGTTTACCACGGAGAAGAAAACAGAGAAAAAGAAACAAGAGAAAATCTAGGGTGCTCCCTTTCTTGGCATTCATTAACAACATCTGGTTCAACTTAGCAAATACTAAGATAAAGATCGCTTTGGATCATCCCTCTATATATAATGAATAGTAAAATAGTAAGTATAGGTAGCATAAGGTAAATCTCTCTTTATTCCTTTTAAATGGAATTAAATATTTAACGATACTGCACACATACGTGTAATGGGTAATTATGGAAAAACATGAAGTATGGAGAGACAAGAGATGATCTTAAGTTTATTAATTTGATTAAACCTTTGCTTTTTGCGACGCACGAGAAATTCTTCGAAGCAAACGAACAGGAAATTTTTGGACCAGATTTAGCTTTCAGGTCGTCTGATTGCTCATTGAAATTGGCTTCAAAGGTCACCTATTTTTGTTGATCTATATTACTTTGCGAGATAACTAGGTTCCGGAATACCTTTTATGTAATAGTTTAGACTCTCTATGAGTTGTAACAAACGATAGCATAATGGGATAACTGCTTGACTTAGGTATGGCGACCAGCTTACTGGGTCCACCTGGTCGTCCTACCTATTAGTACTTCAATTTATAATGGCTCTAAGTATGTTCAGGAACATATTTCATATAATTTGCCGCATATACTAAAGTAAATCCTTAGGAATTGTAGACATGAACAATCACATTATTTCATTTAACCTACTTTGCCAATCCTCGTGTCTTTATTTTTGTCAGCTATTCAAATTAGAAATGCTTTTTGGGTAGAGATCAGACAATCAATCTAGTTCAAAAATTGAATCTTGTACTAAATGGATACTATTTGATTGGCCTTCACGTTCAATATATCAGGAACATGTGTTGTGACCTATTCAGCAGTTTAGCTAAGATTATAACAAGCATATTACATTCATATTCTTGAAATGAAATATAAAACAGAATATCTTACATTTAATACTCCAACAAGACGCGCATTTGTTAATATCACTTCAGATGTAAGAAAGATAGTTGAAAAAAGTGGGATAAAGGAAGGACTTTGTTTGGTAGATGCG
>JBOGPP010000061.1:0-3455 GCA_050748485.1 Nitrososphaeraceae archaeon
ATGGGTCAGCTTATATTGATTGTTCCGGTTTTCTTCTACATAGTATTATAGTATAGAATTTCTTCAAAATACTTGGCATTTAACCAAAGACTACTGTGAACGCCCAATGAAAGCATAAAAATGATCAACAATCAAACGAATGATATTCAATTATCAAACTATTACTGCGTAGTAAAACAAACCTATTTGTAATCGACCCCTAAGAGTAATTCATCCGGGTCCTTGTTTAACACCTTTATACCATGGTCTTGCCCATTGATTATCGCATAGGTAAAGCTCCATAATCCTTTTAGATTCTTGTCAATTTTACAATTCTCTCCTAAATAAGCTCTTACCTCAGGACTCATATCGAATGCGTTTTGAACTGCAACAAAATAATTCACTCTTTGGCGATCTCTATGATTATTCCAAAATGTCGCCGAAGCTGTGATTGTTTCACATATCCTTGTGAACGCCTTAGTAACTATATCGGATGTTATGTTTCGACCATTACTATAAATTTCACTGTAACAATCGGTACAAATTGTTATTTTACGTCTCGATAAACCATAATTGTAATAATAATTCACTTCGTATAAGCAACATGGACATTTTTTCGGACCACAGTAATGACAAAATATTCCCTCATGAGGGGATAGAGTGTCGCTGTTTGATGATTGCTCCTCAATTTCACCATAACTGGCATCGCTATAGTTTTGTTTGCGTGGCTCGCAACTGATGTGTCCTTTGTTCTGAAACTCGACCAAGGGTAAATTAGCAAATCATTGCGCGTATTAATTATAGTATATATCGTGTAGTTTAACATTCGTGTATAATTTTATTGAGTATTATAGGGATGGATTGACTTATTGGATCTGATAGGTTCGATTTCCCATTATAGCTTTACATGTCCACAGTATAGCTTAAAGAGTATTCGATAACTATGCAGTCAAAAATAGGAACTCGCTCTTCAATTCGGACAAAGTATTCGCTAGAAGGACTAGAATAAAGTGTGTGTCCAGCCATGTTTCTAATCTTTCATCAAATTCTTCTAAATCCGAGATCATTGATATTTCGTTATCTGAATGCTATGTAGTCTCCGCAGAGTATTTAGGTGGGATCAGGCACATCCGTATCGTGAGACACTGATGTTCATGTGCGAATATTGCAGTACGAGAAAAGGTAAGGAATGTGACGTGTGCCTTGGAGTAATAGTCTGCGACATTCATAAGCAGATACACGAACAAAGTCAAGAGCATAAGTATCACTTGCGGCGAATACTCAAGATTCAAGTTCCTATCGATACTAAATCCTTGTAGTTTCTAAGTTAGTCTAAATTTTCTAATTAGGGGTAATTCATAACAAACTCCCATTTATTTATACATACTATTTTTCCCAGATATATAGACAAAGCAAATACCCAATAAGGATCTCGTAGTGTTGGCACCAAAATGAACGTAAACGCTCTTGCATCATCAATGTAGTACCTAAGAGACAAAGGATGTACATTACGAAAAAGGTCGCAGGAGTCTATATTATCAATAGTTGTCAATTTAGATCATTTTCGAGACTTTTATTTAGCCTCTCCCAGATAGTCGACTTGTAGTATGATTCGAGCAAGGAAGTATCCCCTAATGAAGCGAAGAGCAATATCATCTGCGAAATGCGCTACTAAGGAAAATGGAGCGGTGAAAAAGGTAATAAAAAGCAAACCAAACCTGACGCTGGACGAATAATCAGTAGATTCAAAATCGTGCGAATCGAAGATTTGAAGAGTGCATAGATACTTTATATAGGAAATCTCCGAGGTTATCAAAACCTTGAACATCATTGTACCATAAATAAACCTGTAATCTTTTAAATTGTTCATACTAGTGTCTAAGTCTACTACCTGAGATATCAATGCCTTTAAATCGATAGAGCCCGAGATATCCTTCTTCAATCTATTATCTTTGTGTAGGGTCCCAACATGTGACGGAGGGACTCTATTCAACGATCTAGTATCAAGCTAGTGGTCACCGTTGAAGCAACTGACGATGATCTAACAGACTGCAATCCTAACAATTGTCAGAAGTAATATCTTGTCTTATTTTGGTTAACTCAATAATCAATTTCTGTTGAAAGGAGTTCATAGTCAAAGCAGAAGGTATATAGAAATAATTATCTCGACCTTATGCACATAGAAGCAATACGAGTCATTAGACAATTCATATTAGTGTGAAATTGGATATTGTATTCATTGCTATTGGTCGTATACAATGGATCAAGAAAGTAATCTTCCTGTTCGGGTGGGAGAAGAATATGATCTCGAGATCACTGAAGCGAGCAAGACCGGAGCAGATGGAGTTGCCAGAGTTCGTGGGCTCGTGGTATTTGTCAAAAAAGGCAAGGTAGGACAAAAGGCTAGAGTAAAAATCAAATCTATCGGAACCACTCATGCCTTATCGGAAATTGTGTGACCTCCTATAACATTCTAATCCATAGAAATTCAATTATCATATTTAGCAATCATAACGTCAAGTCCTCTATATAGAGTACATTCTGTTAGGATTAATAGTAGTATGTACCAGCTCCTCATATGCAGCATGATCAAACATATGAAAGGGAACGAAAAAACCTTATTGAGGAGGACGAGGAGGGAACGATAAGAGAAGGCGAAACCGACGAAGCACTTAAGGATATAGAGGAGGCTGACAGTAAAGATGATGAGGGTGACAAGGAGGGTGTCGGTGTAGCTGACAATATTCAGGATGAATAGTTAGATAGAAACCCAGCTCTGTGATAATTTAAACGGTAGGATAGAATCACTTACTTATCTATAGTAGTATCCTTTGTTCTTCAATGTACACTTTACAAAATTCACAATTTGGTTCAAGCTGCACGATAATTCCATCCTCTGTTACGTGATGCTCTAGATGGAATGATGCAGAGCGGATATCTTGCATGATTATGCACGCCATCTTATCCTGAACTCTTACATAGATATCTGACATTCTATTCTTGTATCTCGTTCATGTTATAAAAAGGATTTTGAATATAGATACTATAAAACAATATCATCTACATATAAATGAACAATAGTTAATTCCGATTTGTTGACCCTCAAATATCACTTGAGAGTCTCCTGAGTTGAGATTCAAGTTCTAATTAGCTGGAGAGGAAGTCTAACATGGTTCATCGCATCTCTCACAACAACAAGCGACATCCAAACTTAACGACAATTGATGAGAAAAATCAGCTTTAGCAGTAAAAGCTCGTACGATTTAAAGGGTTGCAACCTGCAATATCTGGAAACTGTCAGTTCTATATATGCGAACTATAGCAAAAAGTTGAACTAATTCAGATAAGGAACATAGTTATATCGAGCTCCTTATTTTAGCTTCCTTTGGTATCTTTCTATAGACTTTAGAATCATCTTAGTAGCCAAATCTTTACCTCCCCAGCCGGTCAAACGAACGAATTTTCCTCCTTCCAAG
>JBOGPP010000062.1:0-6365 GCA_050748485.1 Nitrososphaeraceae archaeon
GTGTCATATTTTCAAGTAAGATATGAGAGTATTGAATCAAAAAAATCCAAACTCCTCAAGGAGGCAGACGCACACCTCCTACCTGCAGAACGATATCTTCAACATTTTTGAAGCAAGAAAGGAAGCGCTGTCCCGGTTCTTATCCCTATCCAACGAAATTATTCCCATTACTCAGCATTGAGGATAAACCGAAAAGATTATGTTGTATTTTCGATGAAAAAATCAAAAAAATCATAACGGATATTCCTCAGCAATGAAAATCTGAGTATCGAATTGATGGACTGACTATGTCGATAAGTAAATTATTATCATTAAGCATCCCACCGGAATATCTATCACCCAAGTTATGAAAAATTTTGACCTCCGTTTTGCTGAATCTCTAAGGAAATATGTATTGGACCAATAAGCTAAGCTGAAACAGCGATTTGAGATTCGTGACAAGGCTTATAATCCGAACTCCATACTTACGTAACAAAAGTGATGAGAAGTATTTTAGAATTCGATGACTCGAATTATTACGGAAAAAAGGTCTTGATGAGAGTCGACTTCAACGTCAGCATGGATGACGGCGTAATTGGAGAGGATTATCGTATTAGAATGGCTATTCCAACTATCGAATATCTAACTAAGCGAGGAGCAAAATTGATTTTGATGTCTCATCTGGGCCGTCCTATGAGTTCTGAGAAAAAATACTCTCTAAGACCTGTTACTCAAAGACTTTCAGAAATTCTTCCAGTCAATAAAGTCAAATTCGCCGATGACTGTGTTGGGAGTGCCGTAGAAAAAGAAATTGAAGCTATGGATAAAGGCGATATTCTTTTATTAGAAAATCTTCGCTTTCATCAAGCAGAGGAACTCAATGATCAGGAATTTTCCAATCAGCTTGCTTCCTTGGGGGGTTTTTATGTCAACGATGCATTTAGTACTTCTCATAGAAAACACGCTTCGACGCACGGGGCCGTATCGCTTTTTGATAAGAGAGCAGCTGGGTTGAACCTGAAGAGAGAGGTTGAATATTTGTCAATGATACGAGATAATCCGGTTAAACCGCTGATCCTTGTTGTCGGTGGGATCAAGATAAAAGACAAAATTGGCGCACTGGAGAACTTGTTACCTAAAGCTGATAAGCTTCTACTCGGAGGAGCAACTGCCTATACATTTCTGCTTGCAAATGGATCAAAAACCGGGAACTCACTCATAGATAATGAACATTTGGCATGGGCCACTGAGGCTCTATCCTCTTTTGGCGAAAAAATAATGCTACCTATGGATCATATAGTGTCTTCTTCAGCGAACGAAAGTTCTTCGGCAGTAGTGGTCGAAGGAGATATTCCCGAAGGTTCATCGGGGTTTGATATCGGGATTCAAACCGCTCAAAAATATTCTTCAGAGATAGGAGGAAGCACATCTGGTACTATATTCTGGAATGGCCCTATGGGTTCATTTGAAATCCCAATGTTCGCAAACGGAACTATAAATATTGCAAAAAGCATGGCCCTTGCATTTTGGCGTGGTTCAAAGACCTTAGTTGGTGGGGGAGATACCCTTCAGGCTATGAAGACATCGGGTGTTTCAGAAGGAGAAGTGAGTCATGTATCCACAGGCGGTGGTGCGACTCTTCGATTTCTAGCCGGTGACTCGATGCCCGGACTCGAGGTACTTGATATACATTAAATATGAAGAGTAGAAAGCATGGGAGAATGAAAAGATTTAATACAGCTCTCGTATAGGCTCACGGGACACTCAATTCTGATGGATATTATGTTAAATAAATTCAATCTGATAGCGACGACCTTTCGATACAGAGAGTTTGATGCTATAGATGAGATGTTGGATTTGCTTGATGATATTGGAGACTCTGATGCTTTTTTTGAGGTTACAAATATTTCTGGATTAATTACGGGAAATACCCACTTGGACCCTTTTCAGGTAATCGAAAAATTCAAGGATATAGTTCGTTCCGAAGACTGGCGATTTAGGTATGTTTTGAGGGTTATTCCAATTGAATCCGTTACAATTTCCAATCCGTCTGAAATAGCAATGGCGGCCATTGATTTGTCTAAAAGGAAAATATCCTCTTCTGATTCCTTTAAGTTGTCAGTCGAAAAAAGGCACAATTCTTCTCTAAGGTCTTTAGATCTTATACGCACTATTGCTAAGGAAATAGACAATCCGGTGGACCTAGACGCCCCAAGTTGGATAGTACTAATAGAGATTTTAGGGAACGTAACCGGAATAGCCGTGCTACAACATGATCAGATTTTTAACTCTACATTCGAAAAAAGGGATATTGGAACCAATTCATATATGTAGTCTATTAAATGGAATGTAATTCAGACCCACCAAACTTGCATTAACTCTTCATTTTATATCCTTTTTCCAAAGTAGAGATAGGATTTTTGAATACTTCCTCGCGTTAATAGAAAAATAAAAGTCTCCTGGTGATATAGTAAACACCATCCTCACTGATAATGTCTCTATTGGAGTAACACGCAGCAGCTTGATTGATTTGTCTAGTTTTCACAGTTCAGTTCTTTTCTCACCAAGGCAGGCTAGATTACTTCTGCTTGACTAGTGGACAGATGATTTAATACTTACTGATAGACTTCATCCGGATAATGGAAGTAATATGCGATACCAGCTTTATGATGGTTCTTGGGTCAAACCCATTGCGAAATATTGAAAGTATCGAATCGTTTCTCGGTAGCTTGCATTTCACTGTTCCTAATATAGTAGCGGACGAATTAAGACAGTTAGAACGCCATTCTGGCCCAAAGCGATCAAGGATGGCAAGGGCGGCTTTATCTTTGATAGGGTCTAAATTCAATTTGATTAGTCTTCCCCCATCAAAGTACGCCGACGATGCCATCATAAAATATTCTAGGTGCCATAATTGCGCTGTCGCAACAATTGATAGGGAACTTAAAAGCAGGTTAATTAAGAATAAAGTATTGGTTATAACATTGAGGGATAATAAATTAATTATCGGTAACCCTAAAGATTAAGCGATACCAAATTCGCAGATGAAAAATGATTTGCTATGTCAGTGTGCGACTTTCTACTTTGTGCACTAATTGCACTAGTAAAAAAAATGGAAGACCCTTATCTAGAAAATAAATAAAGAAAATAGCTCCGAGGCTGAAAGGCGTATAAGGCATTTTGTGGTCATTAACGATAGCGTGTTCTACAATTCACCAGCATATTTGATGCCGTGTGAAAATTTTTGAGCATTCTATCAAACATACAATTGATATAAAAGGAATAGGATGCCCTCACTTCAGTCACAACCCTTGGAATTACTTTTCAAAAACAAATAAGCGGGGCGAGGGCGCGCCTTACCACAATTTTTCTGTGCGTTTAGGAATCTTCGATAGCAATATCTACTGTTCCTAGGACGCTTTCTAGGCCCTGATCGTCAATCGCTCTGAAGGTGAAACTATCAGAGCCTATGTAGCCAGGATTTGGATAGTACAGAACACGATTTTGATCAGTTCCGGCTTTTAGAATGCCATGCGTTGGAAGGTCGACAACCGAGTAATCCAATTCGTCAGGACTATTGAGGTCTGAACCTTTCAGCTCAATCTCTAAGGAAGAAACAGAGGCTGCTCTAATGTTCAGGTCTTCGACTGAAGGGGGAAGATTGGTATCCCCGAACTGCTTTTGTACTCTATCTTCGTAGCTATCGGTAACCATCAAATCAGTCAGTTCAGAAATGTAATTGTCAGGAGTAATCTCAGTTGAGTTAGTCGACGAGGAAGCATTATTATTAGCGTTCAGTGACTCTTCGGCCAGCTCAGATTGTCCATTCGATGTGTTGTTATTAGATTGAGAACCGGCCGCCGCGGTAGAAGTTCCTACTCTGATTTCATTTATTGCAGCCGTATCATGTTCATCATTGTTGTCGTCGTTATTGCCAAAAACTGTAACTCTAATAAACCTGCTATCTACATCGGTCAAGTCGTATGTCTCTAATGCTTCGGTAGATCCGCTGCTCGTCCCTCTTAGAGCATCAGTAAAGGTAGTTCCGTCATCAGATGTAGATATAACAAAGTTATATGATCTTTCATCTCCATTGTCCCAGGCGATCCCTACATTACATACTGATTCTACTGAACCTAAATCAGCATGTATGAAAGATCCGAATCCTTCTTCCTCCCATTTTGTATCATAGTCGTTATCTAAAAGTTTTGCAAATACGCTGTCATTATTATTACCATCATCATTGTCGTGATCATCATCATCATCATCGTCAACACTCTTGGCATCATCCATTCTGCTTGTGCTAATCGATTGGATATTAGTAGTTGATTCAGTACAACCATCATCAATTTGCATAACATTCGATACAACGTCTTCATCCACTGTACCCCAGCTGGGCGTATTGTATTTAGTAATGGCGACATCAAAGTTTCTTTCTACGCCGCTACTATTTTGATACCAGACACAAGGATGACCCATGCAAGCAGCTATTAAACATACATCTTCTTTGCCGGTCTCGCATTGGACATCTAATTTTTGATCATCATCATTGTTAGATGTTGCTACTACATTCTCGTATGCATCAAATAGTGCTAATTGTGCAAGGATTCCAAATACCCCAATCACTATTAGTATTGAGCGTCGTCGATGAGTTAAGAATCCTATAGATTCCTTATTGTCGAACATGACGAAATAAATTGTGAATATTTGTGTATTATTAGATTGGACATATTCATCTTTATGATTGCCAAGTCATATTTTTAATGCTATATGACACGGTGAATAGTACTTGACAAAACTCTACATGAGCAGATTGAACAGTCCAAGAAAACTGCCTTATACTTCATTCAATATCACACAATTTAAGCAGTACCCTCAATCTAAGAGTAAGCCATCCTCCTCTTAGCTTTTCTTTAAGAGTAAACATGCTATTATGTCGCTGTGAAACTTCTGACTTGAATACTCTAACGATGTTGATTTGTTTGCTTCTAGTTCATTACACTTAGTCCATTTACCTTTTTTTAGGCCAAAAAACTCTTTCTTGACAACGAAGAACATATTGATCAAAATTGAGAGTGAATCTTTATGATAGACTCTACAACCCTGCTGTTTGATAATTAATCTACCGTATGGAACTGTAAGGATAAAAGTACCTTTATCTTTTAGTACACGCCAAATTTCATTCATTGCAAGTGCATCGCCAGTTATTCCACAACTAGGATCTTTCCGTTTGGCGTTTACACCTTCATGATCAAGCCCGATATGTTCCATAGTGCTGAGGCACATCACCTGATCAAATGTCTTATTCTTAAAACCGATATTCATTGCGTCCATCAATATTAATGGGGAACCATGACTACCTATTTCATTAACTATGTCAATACCAATGATTTCGCATTTGTTTCGACTGAATTTTGAGATCTTACTAGGGAAGGCTGAGGTTGAACAACCGACATCCAATATTTTTGCCTTGATGTCTCGGGATATCAGGTTTCTTAGAACAAATGCATACTCTGCATATCTATCAGGCATCATACCTTCAAGTAAGTCTTCAGTATGTAACTCATTGTCTTTTTCAGAAGGAGGGTGAATAGAGTACAGAGGGATTGAAATTCCTATTCTTGTATCCTTTCTATACTTCGCAACATGAATCTGTCCTCGCTGTTGAAGGTCCTTGATTGCCTTGGAGATTGCAAATATAGATTCAGTTGGTATCATTCTGTGGATTGAATATTTATCCAAGGGAACAGATTGCAGGAGGCTGAGTATCCTCTGTTCAATTTCCAATTTCCACAGACACTTGGTACCCGATTGGTATTAGAGTTTATGTGATTTAAGTTAAACACAAAAACTCCATTTACGTATATTAAGACCTGGCAGGCTAATTTTCGCTGATAGTGTACCACACGACACAATTTTGCAAATGCATAAATGCATAAATCCTGTCACACCAAGATCTAATTTGGAGAAGCAGACTGAATGTCATTCGAAAGAGTTCAGCACCTCGTCGAGATCGATGAAAAGATCTTTGCTGCGTTTGTGATTGATCGATCCGGGAACATTTCAGAACTCTTCACTGCACCGGGCTCAGAGTTGGATAGGTCGAAGATCGAAAAAGTTATTTCCGCCCTCGATATCAGATCTGTCGCAGTTGCTGACAATGAAACTGTTGAAAGTTTGCTCGGCCGTCATAAATGGGATGTTCTAGAGTATTATAAGTTCAAATTTATTAAGCTATATCCAGATGGAAATCTAAACCAAAAGATGATAGTTGTGATAGCAGCAAGTACGAAGGATACTGGCGACGTAGCAGACACTGTAATAGGATATATGAACGATTCTGATCAAAACGAAGAACCACCTTCTAATTTATTTGATTAGCCTTA
>JBOGPP010000063.1:0-5626 GCA_050748485.1 Nitrososphaeraceae archaeon
GTATGAGGAAGATAATCACAAACGCGTCATAGTTAACTTCCAAGAAATTAGTATGATAATAGGCCTTAACAAGGAGGCATCGGTATCGGATGTGCTTGATATCTTGAGCGAAATCGTCAGACAGTACTAAGTAAAATAGAAATCTGGATATAAATGGTCACAAGCTGGTCCTTAATTCTGAAATAATCTTAAGATTTTTGTCTATCATAGAATGTATTTCTAATCGAAACTCCATCAATGTGCTAGTGATCTTCACGCGCTTATCTTCATATAATTTCTCGTTAGCCTCCTCGATCAAGCTATCAACTCTAGATAGCAATATTCGAAGAGAAAGAAGCGTTTTCTTCAATAATTTTATTTGTTTATAAATTTGACAGTATTTCTCATCAATACCCGACATAAAATCGTACTTAGTGTCTTCACCGTTAACCTCCAGGTTGTATTCATAATCTTGCTTTTCATGTCTAGCAAGTTCTCTAACTTGTCTAAGCGACAGATTCCTGCTAATAATTTCTTTTGCTACCAACTTTTGCCGATGTTCCTTTAAAGGGGTAAGCTCTAACGCGTGAGACACCTTTAGTGTATGTTGAGATATCTGCTCAATAATTTCTTGAGGTAATTTTAGAATTTGAATTCTACTCGATACATATTGTTCGCTTTTTGAAATTACTTTAGCTAATTGTGACACACCTCCCCAACCGTAATCCAGAATATACTTACGGAAAGCCTCAGCTTCTTCAATGGGATCCATTGTCATTCTCTGCATGTTTTCAACAAGCTGGATTTCAAAAGCATCTTTGTCTGAGAATGAAATAACTTTCGCTGGAATTTTTTTCCACCGTAACAATTTACATGCATAGAATCTCCTATGCCCTGCTATAATCTCAAAACCACCCTCAAGCGGCCTAACAGTTATCGAATGAATAAGTCCATGTTCTCGTATACTAGACGCTAATTCTTTTATATGTCCTGAGGGAATTGAAGTCTTACATAGTCTAACTGATATTAACGCAGGCCGTATACTACGAATATCTAATAATTCGTCAATAATTTCCCTATTTTTTATCAATGCAGAAAATAAAGTAACAAGTATTATTTAAGTAGAGTGAAATGGCACAATATTTTGGATAGTACATCCATTTTCGCACCTCTTTAATATCGAAATGGATGGTACGCAATCAGTTTTAGAAATAGATAAGAGAAACCCTGATAAAGGCAAAAATGAAAGGAGCTAAATTTAAGATTTAATATAACTTCATTCCAATTAATGGTAGTGGCTTATACAGATCTTCCATATTCGTGTTTAGAGCATCTTTGGAAAGGAATAGTCAAAGTGGATTACAGCTTGGTCGACTCAACTTCTGAGGGTTTTGAATATGGTAATTATACAATAATTAGAATTACTGATTCAAGATATGGAATTAAAGATAATGTACAATTTGATAACTTTGACGGACTTGATGATTTCCCGAACGAGATTGTCCTATTCGTCAGAGGCAACGAAATTTTAGAGCATATGCAATGTACAGCAGTTAAAGGTTACAAAGAAAAAGAATACAAAAAACTGCTCCAAAGATCAATTGATATTCGTAGAAGTTTAGATTGCAAAGGATTTATTCTTGAGCCGATTACAGCAGATATTACTCCTAATGCTGATGCATGCCTTTCTTTGCTTCAACTAGATAACGAATATAATAATGAAATACACTTTAACCAGCTAGGAATACATGCATTCACGTCAGGTTCTCAGACGTCAAATATAACTCTTAGAGATCCTCGTAGGTCTGTAACAACAGGCTTCGTAGCTTCAAAAGACAAACCGTTTATAGCGTATGTTTACTCAAAAGATATGACACGGAAATTTTTCTGTGATGATTCAGGGATAAAAGTAATTCGAGATCATATCAAGAATAATGAAGAAGCGCAACATAGTCCTTTAACGAGAAATGGTGCATTAGAAATTCTCAAGAGTAGACTTGCAAAGGGAGAAATAACCATTGAAGAATATGACGTTCCTAATGAATCTCTATAACTTTAAATGTGCTTAGTATGCCGAGAAAAACAATGATATCATTTAATGAATTAGGTCCTTGTGATGAACATATTAGTTATTACATTCATCATAATAATGTCGCAGTTTTGTTTATACGTTAGTGATAATGTTTCCCTTGACGAATGTGATATATGTCAAGAATATTTCAGATGGATCCACCTTCCTGATAAAGCGTATGCAGCGTCCTTTTTGAACAAGAATTCCAGTCATAGCACACAAGAAAATGAAACTATTCTAGGACGAACTATTGCGGAATGTTACCTTAATCCTCTGTGTTTCAAATTGGAAATTCCATAGAACATGAATAAATAACACATAACCATCAGTATTGACATCCAAGAGGAATTTAGATCATAATAGTAGTCTAATGGTAAACTTGGTAGAAATCTATAAGCGTGACCCATCACTTCCCTACCGAACGACGATTTAAACATAAATCGCCGAATTAACTATATCTATGCAGCAAAGAATCGGTATCTAATGAGTGGAAATATCGATAAAGAGATTTCAGATCCATTACCTCATCTTTCAGATTCAAGATCTTATATTCCTAAGGTGACATCATCTAATCCAAATCCTACAGCGGCTTCTGGTAGACCTGCAGTAACTAATCCCACTACAACCTCATCACCGCCATCATCTCCAGGAAGCGAGCAGGGTACTATACATGAGGAAGCTCCGCTGCCACCTCCTAGACTATTAGCCGGCATTTTTGGACTTCCGGATACACTTAAGACTCTTAGCAATCTAGGTCTTGCCAAATGCAAAGTAAATCCTGCTCAAGGAATATTGATGGGCTGGCAAGCCATGGCATACCTTGCATTTGCAGCTCTCTTTGCATTCGTAATCATGGCGGCTGTTTCAGCAGATCTCTCCCCAGGGCTTGGACGATTCCTTATGTGGGTTGTGTTTCCTGGTACGGCTCTGGTCGCTGTAATAATATTCGGTGCCAATTTGGTAACTGGGGACTACATGACTTCAGGCATATCCTTAATGTCAAGGCAGGCAAAATGGAGAGAAGTCTTTTATCAATGGAGTATAACTCATTCTGGACATTGGATAGCAGGTGTGGTTTTAGGGTGGATGATAATTATTGGAGCTAATCAATTGGCAGGACCAGGACTCGGTCCTCTATTCTCCGGATTTCTAGTCGGCGTAGGAGAAACAAAAGTCCTGACTCTAACATGGGATGAGCTTTTCTGGCGAGCAATTTTTGCTAACTGGATGGTTGCTATGGCAGTCTGGGGAGCATTCAGGACACAGGAAGTAATAGCAAAGATTTTACTGATTTCGTTCCCCCTAGGGACATTCTTTGCAGCTGGCTTTGAGCATACCATTGTTAACCATTGGGTACTATCTGCTGCTATTTTTCAAGGAGCAGAGTACACATGGGGGGAAGCATGGTGGAAAAATCTGGTTCCAGTAACATTGGGGAATATTATTGGAGCCACTTTCTTCATGGGTATGGTATATTGGTATACAGGAGGTATGCAGACGTGGCTATCCTCAGAAAAGTGGAGACAACCTCATGGTACATACAGGGATCTTGCGAGAGCCTTTAAAGATACCATCTCTCTTATGATCATCTTTACTGCAGTAACACCTGCGGCAATAGGTGCAATACTATTATTTGTAATAGAACCTGCAATGGGGATATTACCTGGCACTAGCAATCCTAATTGGATAGAACCGATAATTGCTATCGGTTGGTTTGTAGGCATATCACTCATAGTCAAGTGGTTCCTATGGCCAAGGAGGCCCTGGTATAAAATACCTGCAACATAAGTTGCAATAACCATAATTTTTTGTATATCAATTTGATGTAGTTGCTAATTTCTATGCATATGACAGAATCATGCAATAGGAACTTTACAGTTAGATGATGATAATGATGAACTGTATCTATATAGGATGCTATAATTAAAAGACAAAACCAACTACATTGGTTTCTGTTTTGATAACAATATTAGGTACTAATAATAGTAATGCTTAAATTATATCAGTATCATAAATTATCAATGCAAAGCATAGAAATATCAAACAAGTCGAAAACCCTTGTACTAGGACTTATTATGGTAGTACTCTTTATTACTATTCAAGAATATTCTTACACATATGGCCAAGGTATTGGTAACCAAACTAGTAACCAAACTAGTAACCAAAGTGGCAGTATGTCGTCACAACAAGAATTCGAGGAGGGGGAGGAAATCGGAGAAGAGGAAACTCTTTAGAATATCCTTTCTAAATGGAGGCGTACCAGACACCGAACTACATATTAGAATCATGAGAAGAAAATTCACCATCCCTCAGATACCTTAAGATCACGGATTCAGTTATAAACCGGCTTTGTAACCACGACCCTTAACAAAGTCATTTAAGGCTCCAATCATCGCACCCATTTTGTAGATGTTGGGCATTACATCTACAAATACATTATTTTCCTCTAGTACCTTTCTTGTTGAAGGACCAATCACGGTAACTATGACTTTTGTGTTAAGAGACCTCACCAAAGACATTTCTAAACTGTGATTAATCGCAATCCTAAAAAGCTCTTGTGCTGAAGGCGGACTGGTAAATGTTATAACATCAATAGTTCCTTTGTTTATTTCTTCTATAAGTTTGACAACCATTAACTCATTTGGGGGCTCATACTTAAAGCCCATTCTTTCAAGTACTCGTGCTCCAGCACTATCAAGTTTATTGGAATAGGTATAAGTGAATGACTCAAATACATCGGCGCCATTCTTTTGAAGTTCGTCACTCAATACTCGTGAATATGAACCATGCCAAAATATTGCGATTTTCTTGTCTCGGAGATCATATTTCTGGAGCAGCCTAAGTATTCCTTTTGCAGTATTTTCATCTCTTGGGATTAGCTGTGCTCTTAATTTAAAATGAGATAGTGCTGTGTTTGGCTTGTCACTTCTGCATACTATTGAAGTATCATGTAATGCATTAGTAAGAAGGTCCTGTATTCCTGACTCTTTGGCAATATCCATAAGAGAGTAAACACCAGGACCAGTCATGAAGACAACGTAATCAGGTTTTTCTCTTAAGATTTTCATAATAAACTGCTTTCCTCGTTCACCTGAAGGTTGCGTTATTTCAATTCCAATCGTTGGTGCAATATACGGTCTACCTCCAAATGATCTTATTATATGAGCTAGTTCGTGTGCCCTGCGACTCCCAGTCACTGCTATAGTCAAATCGGAAAGTGACATAAGCTTAAGCATACATTGTTATTCCTTCCTTAAACGTCAATATGAGCAGGATCATAAAAGTAGATCAAGCTCACCCATAAAAGGAGGCAGCACGCTACGATTCAAATATAATAACACTTGTAGGAACTAACTTTATTATTCAATTTTTCTCTGATTTTTTATGTAAACGTTTGGAGTGCTTACTTGGATTTGCTTTTTCTGAATGATAACCCATGCGCATGCCGCCACTGCCTCCACTGACACTTTCATCTTGTGGAGGATTTGCTTTTTCTGAATGATAACCCATGCGCATGCCGCCACTGCTACCAGGATCTTCTGGACTAGCTTTTTCTGAATGATAACCCATGCGCAT
>JBOGPP010000064.1:0-7966 GCA_050748485.1 Nitrososphaeraceae archaeon
CATCTTCCATGTAAATACCTTTTCGGGACAAATCATTATGCATAACTGGCCCACACCTATTTTCTGGTATTGAGGATATTTTTCTAACAACAAGTTTTGAGCATTTTTTATGATGTAGCGAGACTTGCTGCTGTTTCTTATGCGTTGATGCTTATGCAGTTGTTGTTTTCTGACCACTTCGGTTCTCCTTACTTCTTTTACGTCATCCTGTTCAGTAGATTTTCCAATCAGAGACCCCTTCCCTTGGATCATTATGAAGAAAAGTTTTGACCAGTCTTCCTTGTACTCATCTATCAGTAACGCAACATTCGGATTTTTTTGAATATTCCTTACTCGTCGTAGTTGTTCAGGATCATCATCCCTTTTCGTTTTTTTATCTATGGGAATATAATAAGAGTTACCATCGAATACAAAGACGACAGGCACAATATGAGGCTTTACTTCTTCAAAGTCGATGGTCGCTAGCCGGGCAACTCTCGCATTACATACCAAAGACTGGATGTATTTGTTGTTGTTGTTGTTGTTGTTGTTGTTATTATTATTATTATTATTATTATTGTCTCCCACAACCTCAGAATACTAAGACTTGATATAATAAAAGTACTCTTAATACGAAATCATAAATTATCAATAATGCTGTCATGCTTAAATCCCATGTGAGTACAGAATTGATTCTTCTGAATTTACGGACGAAGCATCATAGATTGACAAGCAGGCCTCAATCCATCCACAAGTTCGTCCCGAAATGATCCAGTACTTACCCGTGTGTTTTGCATGAACATACAAAACTTGTTGAACAGACACCACCTAATTTGTCCAGACTGATTCTATAACTACAAGACTCGTCCGCTGTACGTAATGGCCTGCATAAAATAGGTCAGTCATATGAATGAGGAATAACAGATCTGCTTATACACTTAAGCTAACCTTACATCTACATTGTCGCATTTTGTGTTATTCATTGAGTCTCATCGGAATTTAATCCCCTCTATTTTGTAGTGCTAATATCGATGAATAGTCTATACATTTTCCCATTACTTTCATCCACATAAGTCCATGAGCTAGGTCTTACTTTCAGTATTCTAAATTTCGAGCGTTGCTTCTTCTCGGCTAGCTTTCTATAGACTGATTGACCGATAACGATTCTGTTTGGACTAGCAAGTGAAGTCATCTTTACTGCCATGTTTATCGTATGACCCAATATATCGTAATGTGGTTCCTTGACTAATTTATCATGATCACATTTGTGAATATCAAAACCGTATTGTATTATTGCGTTTTCTCCCAGATCGATCCCTATCCGAACCCCTAATTCAGGATAATCAAACTGGTTAAGTATAGGATTTATTCCTTGTAAAATGATTCTCACCATTGATCTACCACAGTCTATTGCATTAATGCATGTGAGGAAATAATTGTCGTCACCCATCTCAGAGTTGCTAGGGGAAGAACTATTTTCTTTGGGACTATTGAATCTCCCATCGAATCTGTCTTTCATATCGTGTGGGTAATCTATGTTAGAATACAACGATCCACCTGGAACAAAAAATCCAATTACTGCATCTCCGATATACTTTAAGACGTATCCACCGTACATATTCACTACTATTGACATCTCTTGTGTGAAGGCTTGCATTATTGTTGTTAGTCTATCAAGTGGAATGCTCATTGACAGCCTGGTAGAGCCGACTAGATCTACGTGCAAAATAACCAGTGGAACCTTGGAATTAGCTAGTTTTTTCAATATGCCTTTAGCTTCCTCCGTTGAAATTGTAAACACGGGTTCAGATTTCAGAGCTTTCCAAATTCTTGTTTCAGCACTTTTAATTGCCTGCTCAATGTCTACTACTGCATCAAGATAAAACGATGAACCTAGTGAAGGGTTATTAGAGACCTGTTCCTCTAATAAGAGACGTTTCCTTTCTTCCTGTGTTCTTATATCCTGTATTAATTGATCAACTTCATCCTTATCTATATCGACTTGAGCTGCGATCGTTTCTGGGGGGATCCCAGAGTTAAATAGATTCAGAATAGTTTGTAACTGTTGCTCTACTTGCTTATGCATGTTTTTTTTACTATTGTTTCTGCTATCTATTGGTGCCTCTCCGGATATGGTCATATATTCATGTAATTGTGAAGATAAATAGCGCTACTTATTACTATTCTCATCATCTTTTTGCTAGCACGTTGGTTTAAGTAATCTGAATAGCGGCCGATCAATTCATTTGAGGGTAATTCAAAGAAGATAATTTCACTATGAAAATCTTTGTGATAGATTGTTGTTGTTCTTAGTCAGTTGCTGCATTACGAAAATCATTTCAACCGAAATCAAACAAGATGGCTGTGGAATGCGGTTCTATATTTCTATTCGCTTACTTCGTTAATTTTCCTGTGATTGACCTAATTTGTTATAGTTTGCCATAGTCAAAAGTTTCATGAATTAAGTGTGACTCTAAGAAATATTTACAATCATAATTTTAGCAGAGTATATATCTAAGGTGCGTTGCATTCTTTAAGAGCCTGTAATTATGGATCTTTAGGATTTTTAGAATTAGGTTTGGTGCTATACAATGGTAAACTAAAACCAAATGTAGCACCTTTAATTTGCTTATTGTTGAAAACTACTGGACGGGTTCTGAATGGCGGGCCGCAACATCTACATCGTAGGTCCTTAGTCATTACCTTGATCTCGCAATTGTTCCTAGAACAGAAATAATTATTTATCCGTATCGCTGTAATTGAATTTGGAGTTTGAACTGAAACTATTATTTACTCTTACCGCATAAATGCCTGAATGAGTATAGCTGGTTATTTTCCATGCTTATTGGGTTAAAAAAACAGTGCCTAACAATGCAAGGATCTCGCCTATGATAGGAGATTTAGGGGATATCGATTCACTTGAAATGTTGCTGGCAAAATTCCTATTGGTTCTCCGTCAATGGCGACTGTTATGTCTCTTTCATTTGATTTTATTGATACCTTCCGGGCTTGCTTGTAGATTACGTCGACTTCATCTGTATAATTACCTGTTTTTATATTTGCTAACTTGTCAAGCATTTTAAGGCTACCAGAATCTCTTAGAATAACGACATCTAACAACCCATCGGAAAAACTTGCTTCTGGTGCCGCCATGAACCCACCACCCAAAAATTTACCGTTGGCAATTACCCCCATCGTCATTTTTGTGACGACTTTTTCCTGTCCATCATCAAACACTATTTCACAGTTATTGCTTTCGTACGTGGGTAGAGTGGCAATGACGCTGGTGACTGTCGATACCATACGATTTTTAATTCTATTCCTTACCCTTTTTGATCTATCTATAACTTCAGCTCCGAATCCAATCTCAGCTGCATTTAGAAATGCCCGAGTTGGCACCTTTGAACGGTCGGAAGGATTAGTGACAGTAGCCGTTAGCACATCAATCTTTCGAGTAATACCTTTCATATAACTAATTCCTTGAGGTAAATTTAGAGACTTGGCTAACACATTTCTTGTACCACTAGGGATTATCCCGAATATGGCCTCTGAGTTTATAGGCATCAGGATGTCAGTTTGAGGGAAACCATTCTTATATTCCCGACTGCCGTTATTATTTTTAGAAAAAGTGACTGGTTTTTTATTGTCGCTGTGTTTTTCTTCCGTCAAGAAAAAACCGTTCGCAACCTCATTTATAGTTCCGTCTCCCCCGATCGCAATAACTTTTTTAACTCCTCTCTTCAAAAATTTTCAAGTAGAGCACCATCATTGGCTTTTTTTGTGAATACGACTCGAGGGTCTTTGCCTAAGGCATCTTTCATCTTGATATAAAGGTTCTCCCAGTCCTTGCCTGTTGAACCGCTCGAAGAAGTTGGGTTAATAACCAAGAGAGTTTCAACATTTTTCAATTTTTTCTTGAGATTTTGTTTATGGATGCGACTTGCAGTGAATGGTACTGATTTTCCTCCCTTCTCTGATAACAATATCCACCATCATAATATCAAAGATTATTCTTAAGTGTAGCTACAAAGAAATCTTTCAATTATTTCGGTAGCAGTTGTAGTGCACTCTCCAATATTATTTTAGGTATCGGATGATCGAGTGTTCCAAAGTACTTCATATTTATTTTCTTTGCCTTCGGAACGGTTCTACCTGGATCTTCTACTATGGCCGCTATTCCTTTGCCTTTTACTCCCTTGTATGGGAAGTTCTCATCATCTATCGAAAAATAGACATTAGGTTTATTTCGTAAATTCTTGATCTTCCTTGCCACCTTGGGCGTGATTATCAAAAGTTTTTCTCTCTCCTTATCATAGTCGAATCATATAGGTTGGATATTAGGATCCCCATCCTCATCAATGGTACCGATTTGCAAATTTAGTTTGTTTTCGAGGAATGTATCGACTCTTCTTTGCTCATAGAAGGAGCACCGGTAATTGCACTAATGACTTTCATAAAACTAATTTGGAATACATGCAAAAAAGGATTACTATTCTCTTGGAGACGCAGGTTTATACTCAAAAACTTCATCAACCCAGTCAAATATTCTTTGATTTGAAAGGGCAGCGGCTCCACATTGACAATGCTCTTCTGCACCTTCATCTTGAGTAAATAAGATGTATTTTCTTGGAGATCTTAAATCATTGTATACCTTCTTTGGTTGCCCTGGAAAAGAGTCGTCCTTTTCAGCATCTAATACCAATGTAGGGCATGTGATATTTTTTATTATAGCTTTTAAAGTATAATTTTTTGCACCAGTAATAAGATCATAAGGTGAATTAGATCCTGTCGTCCACATTCCATGTTTCACATTAAATCTAGTATTTGGATCAGACTCCATCAGAGCTGTTATTGTCGAATTAACAAATTTCGAATCACCCTCATCTAGTGCATTTAATAAAGACTTATGAAATGCTGATGCAATGGCGTCATATCCATCATATACTCCATTATAAAGTATGCAAGCAGATATGCGATGGTCAAAAGCTGCAGCTCTAGCAGCCAGATATCCACCCATACTTATACCCATTAATGCAATGCGTTCTACATCAATACCAAATTCTTGCTTCTTATTTATAGCATAATCAATCACAGGAGTCACAACCTTTTCCCAGTCATATCTAAATGGAATTTTTTGTTTACGAACTACGCCCCCTTGACCGGGACCTTCAAATGTCAGGCAATTATATCCCCTCTCCAGTGCTGGAGCTGCCGCCGATGAATACAATTCTTCTAATGTCGAATCAAAACCGCCATGAACTATAACAGTTGGTCGAGATAATTTCTTTTCAGTTTCTTTACTTTTCTTACTCCCACCTGTATTATTATTGTGTACATTTTCTTTTGAATTATGATAAAAATAGCCAGGCAGCGTGGCTCCTTGCTCGTATGGTATCTCTATTGATTCTACAAGGAATGGAAAAAGCTTTGCAGCGTTGCTAAAACATTCTTTGCTATTTCCCCAAGTAGTTTGAATTCGAGGGTCCTGTGGATCAATTAACATAAATTCAGAGACACGATAGTAATTAGAAGCTCTAAGATACGCATCTCTTGCACTTATAGTATGACCTTTTTCAAGACATTCATCAGCATAACGATGGATTCTTTTTGCTGTTTTTAACCATTCTGTATACCAGCTTTCAAAATCTCCCTCTTTGATACGATACGCGGTAGATAAACACTCACCTATATCTGCTCCTCTATAGTAAGTTTCACCTATTGCCCTAAGCAGTTGTAAAGAAAATGTAGGATCACTAAAAATGATTTTCATTTTATGATTATTCTGAACACTAATACTTGAAGATTGATGCATTCATAACCAATACAGGCTCATCAATATTTGCATACTTTGGACAGATAATTTGAAAGTGGAAGACAAAAAGCTGAATGTTGAACTAGAGGAATCACATATAGACCCAAAAAATGAAAGAAGCTCTTTAAAAAGAGAATCAATCTTTACAAACTGTACACGACCGCCGTGTGGTGCGCAGTAGCATATTATCTTGTAAATCGCCCAGTAATTGCTTCTAGGATACGACGCATAGGACATATGATTTTGCCATTCGTTCTGATAGCTTTTGGCATCTACATTCTGGCTGAATCTTTTGTATGAGGCATGTAGAATTATTTAGAGCTCATGATGGGTCATACCGTCTGACTGTCATCGTACTTTGTAAAGACACTGAAGCGGAAGAAGGGGTATTCAGCAAGCAAGATAGAGCTACGTAGCTCTATTGGGTACTTTTTTTGTGAAATATCACTCATGCAGACAGATATGAATGAAGTAGTATTTTGTTAGCTATAGGCATTCTTAAGGCTTCTGCAATGATTTTACATCACTTACTCCCCTAATCATCTTCCTCTGAATCTTCTGAATCATTGTCCTCTTCCTCCTGCCTTTCCACACACTGGAGGCCATTAAAATCAATTTAATATCAATTATAGGAGAAGCCTACTTTTCAACTACAATGAATTTTCTGGCTTATGGAGTGGGAGCCTTAAAATGAATTGTACAAATAAAGTGAATCAACGAAAAAGAAAAATGATCCAAAGAATAGTAGTGGAATATCATTATTTGATAACATCGCAGCAGGTACTTCAATTCGCACGACAAAAGCTGCAGTTCTAATACAGTATTGTAGTAAAGAACGAAAGTATGGAGGATGGAACAGTTGGGCTTGAAAGATTTGGATAGATGGGATATCCAACTCAAAAAATGCCTTCGTACTCCAATCTCCTAAATACTAACGTAAACTATTCCAAATTGAGTATGAATTTGTCCTACCAGCTCAACAGGCTCAGATCAAGGTTGGGAACCTAACTGTTCCTTCAATGACATCATATCAACCAGGTTCCAACGCTCTATGACTTTTGCATCACGAAAAGAAAATACGGTCATCCCATTGACCCTGAATTGTTTATCGGTTGGCCTAAGATCTATAAATTCACCTTTGTGTGTACCAGTTAGATAGTATCTACCAGCAACCTTATTTCCTTCAATAATAATATCCTCGAATATAATTCTTATATCAGGAAATGCTTTCCACAAGAGATAAATGAATTGTTTAAAACCTTCCTTATTGGCTGGAAGATTCGGAGGGAAGCCAAAAATAATTAAGGAATCGTCATAATAATCAAAGTAAGATAATTCTCTATTCTGCTGATCGTTAAACGTTTCTGCCAATTGTCGGACAACTTCTTTTAAAGGCTTAACTGATGATGACATTATTAAATTAGGTGGTGTAGCCTTTTTGTATAAGTTTTTCCTCCACCGTTAACAACCAAATTCGATTTGCTTTCAATTCTACATTCTACATTGGAGTGTTGCTAATGGATGGCTTTTAATCTCATAAAGAATGATTGCAGAGATGTTAGATCATTCTCACTATATTTTATTATGGGCTTTCTGGAAAATACGAGTCGCTTTGTCTATTTGAAGATCCTTATCAGTTGCATCTTAGCCTAGACCCCTCGTGAGGTCGATCTCCATAGTTGAGTAGAGTCAAGTGCGCAGCCAGTTTAGTAATATGATAGATAATCAATCACAAAATATCGGTAATCCTAGATTAGGATCTAGGAATTTCGTGCCCAGGTTTTGATTTAAATTTTGCCGTTCATTTGGAGACCGGAGGTACCACTCTAGATATTATTCGATGATTGCTGGACTGTTAATAATAACATTTGATTTTGTTATTGTCAATTCCCCGTTCTGTTGCGCCTCAAATATTTCATCTGCGGATTTTAAGATTCTGATATTACTGGTATTATTCGTATTATTCGTATTCCATTCCACATAGTTTATGTCAAAAAGGGGGCTATAATCTGGATCGCCTGGAACTGCTGATGCAACCGACAACTGTGAACCCAAAGGTCCTCCTTCTTCTCCCAAAAAGCCATTTAAGAAGACAAATCCTGGCTGTCTGGCCGAATCGGAGGTGTTAGCTAAAGTAGGTGCATAATTTACCTTAAATCCTGTAGTGTTGGATAC
>JBOGPP010000065.1:0-17847 GCA_050748485.1 Nitrososphaeraceae archaeon
GTATCTTCATTCCACCATCTAATAATGCCATTGCATTTTCGGCACCGCAATTCTATTCTCAAACCTGTTATCACAAATTCCATTGCATTAGAATTAGTCGTTCCCCCTTCACAACTACATTCCTTAGCCACTGGCATATACTAACTCTGCATAATAGCGAAGAAATAGTTAATACCAAATCCGATCCTCATGACTATTAGAAGAGTATTGATATTAGTACTTGTCAGATTTGATAAGATAGCGATCTAATCTCTTAGTAGATGTCTTCTAGCTGTAGATCTACTTGTTCTCTAATCATATTGCTAGGCTTGTGGTTTATTATAGTGACTTATATCATCTTCAAATGCTCTATAACTTCAGAGGGAAATTCTTGATTCATAGGCAATTCCATGAGGACGTCTAACTGCACAGGATAAAAAGTGTCGTAACAGGACTACTTTCACAAAATGGGTAGGTAGATTGCAATGTGTCCTCGTTGCTCCTACCTGCCACTACACAATCGGGAGAACTATCGGAACAATCTTCATTATTATATATCTGATTTGCCGTATGTACCACTATGGAATGTCCAAGTTGTAACACCAATTTTCACCCCCAAATGTGGAACTTCCCAATAGGTCTGAATAAGGATAATAAACAAATGTACGTTTACTATCAGATTTGCCCAAGTTGTAAAGACGCAATTGTTGGAGTCAAAGTACCTAAGGAAGGTCAATCTTTCTGTTATCCTAACGACACAGACGGTCTAGTTCTACTACATAAATAGGCTCCAATGGAAGGTTACCCTATAACCTCCTAAATGGCCCTCTTCATGAATGTGTCAAAAAATCACTAGAGACATCAATGTATTTCCATGCAATCACTGTTTCTAGCACCACATCCAACCAAAATTAACGGCAGTATTTAGATCATCGCATGACTTATTTTTGCATAATCATAATATCATGATAAGGAAAAATAGAGCGACCCAATCAGTTACCCACCTGGATCACCCTACAATGTCAATAAAGAAATCGCTGGGATTTCTATCAATTATAGATACTTTCTGCCTAATAACGTGTTCTCAATGTAGTATCTGTTTAATTTGTATTAATAGTAATAAATCACTCTTGCTTATTAGTTACTTGAAGCACATCGTACCAGCGCCGTTTAACAAGAATAGAGAGGCCCATGGAAGAAATTTTGCAAAGACCAGGTGACCCCAGATGCCAACCATGAGGGTTCTGCTAGTTGTGTTCCACTTTGCCATTTACTTCCTTATGTGAAAGCTAACACAAGAAAGCTACATACTACCATGGGAAATGATTTACTTAAACAAAATGAGAGTAGGTTTGGGATTATGAAATAGAATCGAAGGCACAAAAGTAAGTTACTATTTATAGATCTGCCTTGCTCAAATAGGACTCTTTTAGAGTTGACACCCTGAAAGGTTTATCCTAAGGAGGACTAAATGAGCGTGATTGGCGTATTTGACCAATTTTATTTGTCATTATAGGGGCCCTAATTATCATAATAAATGTCGATTGATTCAGCTAAATTGATCTAACTTTCCCTACCGCTCTCTGTAGGCTAATTTATAGGTCACCTGCCTTTAGTAAATATCATGATCACATTAACTCCCTACGACTGCTATTGTGCTGCGTGCATTCCGCTACTAACCAGTAACTTCTAAAACATAGAAGAATGGGTTTGTCATCTGTGAGACTAATCGCCTACAAATTTTTTTCTAACAAGCAAAGCAACAATTGACGTTCCAATAAATGTTGCACTCCAGTACAACCAGAGATTATTCAACACCCCAGAAGTTAACGCAGGAGCCAGTGAACGTGCAGGATTCATTGATGCTCCAGATATAAATGCAAGAAAAAATATGTCAAGTCCGACTATTCCTCCAATGACAAGTCCTCCGTATCCTCTTAATCCTTTGGTATAGACAACCACCGCTATCACAGCCATCAATAATGCAGATGCTAGTACCTCAATTCCAAATATCGTAGGTAACGGAAATGAATAATTAGGTGAGTTCACACCTAAGAAAGCGTCATTTCCAATTATAAACAATACAAATAAACTTCCTAATAATGCACCCAAGATTTCGGCAGTGAAATAGTATACTAACTGTAGCTTAGTAATATGTTTAGTAATCAGAAATCCTAATGTTACTGCTGGGTTAAAATGAGCCATAGATATCTTACCAAATAAATAAACTCCTACGGCTACTCCTATGAATGGAAGAAATGCTATGAACGGTATACCTAATATCCCATTGAATTTAGCATCAATCACTACTGCACCAGTAGCCAAGACAACTACGATGAATGTACCTATTACTTCGACAATGAACTTTTTTTGATTTAATGTAAGTTTATCAATTGTTTTCTTCTTCAGCGACAGAAATGTCTGCTGCAAGCTCTTTGATTCTCCTCACTATTTCATCTCTAATTTCCCTGACTTGTTCAATCGGTTTTCCCTCAGGATCTTCGATACCCCAATCAATGACCTTAGGAATAAACAATGTAGGACAGAAATCCTTGTCCATGCATCCCATATTGATAGCCTTATCTGAATTTCTAATCATGTCCTCAGTGAGATCTTTGGACTTTTGTTTGGAAATGTCTATTCCTATTTCATCCATTACTTGTATTGCAAGTGGATTAATCTGTGATACTGGTTTGGTACCTGCACTTACTGGCTCATATCCTTCTGGAGCGTATTTCCTAAAAAATCCTTCTGCCATTTGACTTCTGCCAGCATTCTCAACGCACACAAACAACATTGTCTTCTTTGTCTTAATTTTTGATTTGGTACCAAATGATAATTTCATAGGTGTTTAAGCCCCTGATTTCTAGCTACACTATTTTGTCATTGTTTTACTGCCTTGATCACCAAACTAGTAATCTTTCTGTTATCTACATGATCTCCTTCAGTATAGGTCTTTTCATCTAGTACTTCTACAGTATCAAATCCACCTTTCTTGATACTAGCGATATAATTTTCCTTAGTCAATGCACCGTCAATGCAATCGCACCACTTATCTAGATCTATTGATGACGCATCCTCTGCTATTTGCTTATCCGTTACAAGATCTGAGATAACTAATTTTCCTATTCCATTAGGTTTGAGGATTCTATGAATTTCATTAAATGTCTTCACTTTATCAGTTGTCAGATTGATTACACAATTGCTTATCACAACATCAACAGTATTATCTTCAACAGGAATTCTCTCTTCGATATCTGCCTTTCGGAATTCGACATTCTTGTAACTACCATCCGCTGCATTCTTTCTTGCCTTTTGAAGCATTTCATCTGTCACATCTATCCCTATCACTTTTCCAGTACTCTTGACTATGTTGGCTGCAAGAAAGACATCGATACCTGCACCCGACCCCAAATCGACGACCGTGTCACCTTCGTTAATAAATGCGAACTTAATCGGAGTTCCACATCCAGCTCCAAGAATAGATCCTGCCGGGATAGATTCTAGCTCTATGTTATCATATCCAACTAGCTCAGAAACTTGTGCTGCCGATTGTGAAGTTTTTAGGATCACATTGCTATTACCAGAGCAACAACCTCCTCCGCCTTCAGTACTACTCATAGGACTGCAACAAGAGTCACCCGCTATGGCTACCTTTCCATACCTTTCCTTTATTTTTTCCTTAATTTCATGTGAATTAGTCATATTATATGTTTACTAGAGAAACTATTTAAGTTATCAAGAGAAGCTAGGTAAAGTAAGTGTAAAAAAGGAAACTAAAGCATGTTCAAAACAACGGTAGCATCAAGAAAAGCTGAAAAGCGCTCTCAATACACCCATTCATATGAGGAACCAATAGTATCCTTATGTCAAGTACAAGCCGGTTGATCAGTATAGCCTTGACAAAAATATTAGTGCGCACCATGATTTGCTGGATGCGCTTCGGCTTGATTTATCATGCATGCGTTTTAAACCATAGACTCAGATAAAATACATTGCAGCAACTCCACCGCTGCTTACTTTGAGCTATGGAATGATCTACTATAGGATCTATTAACGGAATAGAAATAAAGTTGGCAGTTGTATGCACATTACGCAATAGACATAGAATATCAGGTAAGTGATCTAACAAAGACCTGTCGGCAGCCATCTACCCAAGGGTCACCTACCTTTAGTCTGCTGTCCCATCCACTCCTTAGATTCTCTTAGTACTTTTTTGACGGCAAACCCTTCAGGAATGTGACCTTTACTAACCAAAAAATCGTTATTAAATCACTTGTGATATCAATATAGTTTATGCTCAGGATATAGTTACTAATGAAATAAAAACTTATTAATTAATTAATTTGAATATTAAGGGGCTAAGCCGCAAATGCATAAGCGGAACTGAATATTCAAGTAGAGTAGTCCATATGCAGTATATATAGAATAGTAAAGTAATCCAATGCAATCCTTTATTGATATTTTTAGAAGATAATTCTAATGTAAGTGTTCAAACAAACACAGTTCTCATTAGCAGTTATGCAAGGACTACAGCGAGACAGTAAAATACGACTTCATAGACGAAAAATTAAGTGACTAACCACTAATGAGAATAGATTGTAGTAGCCCACTATCTGACATCATTAACTTTAGGGGTAAACACAACCTAATATTAAAACGCAATCACAAGGTAGTATCAACACACCAAATACGGATAAACCCTATCGAGTGCATACGGATGTGTGTCGAGTTAAGCCCGACTACAATAGTGGACATTTAGGATTTGGATAAGAACGTCACAAGTTATTCTTACATACTGGATGACTTACGATTATCGTTACCTTGTTTGAGAAGTAATTAGGAATGCCAATTCTAAAGGTCAACCACGACCACGACCACCAGCCAATATGGGAATACCATATAGTCAAGAGGCACGCAAGAAAATCAGTATCAGTTGCAAGACAGTTGATATGGGTAAGTGGAACCTAGGTAGGAAACATGGTGAGGAACCGAGAAAACGAATGTCTGAAGTGCAATTGCGACGCTTAGCAAGGTTGAAAGAGTAAGTGGTAGAATAGATTTATTCTCAATTCTAGATAGGTAACCTTAAGAGTGTGCATTATATCCATATTATTAGGAGAAGTAGGATTGTATATCATAGTAATGGTGGGAAAGTCGATATATTCCCACGATAGACGACAACCGCGAATTTGATATTAACACACTTTCAGGTCTGGAACTAGCAAAGTTTGTCTTGTTAAGACTTGTAAATGATCACGACAGCATTGAGAATATTGCAGAGAAATTCGATAATGATAAACGATTGATTTCAGAAGTGGTTAAGTTTCTTAACGATATGCGTTGGATTAAGCAGGACGTGAATGGGGAATACAAAATTACAACGAAGGGTAAAAATAATATGATCACACGTCAAGAACCGTTAGTAAATTTAGGTAGGTAGGATAGCCTGATAGTAATACGATAATACAAGATGGGCGGCTAAAATTCGAAGTGGATTTGGATCGGAACCAGCCGCATCACCTTATGATTGAAGTCATTATAAAAATACACAATATTGCATTATAGAGGTTCACAGACGCAGGCGGTAAGAGGCCAGGAGTGAAGCAGATAGTAAGGAATGCCCTGACACACCATTTCCTATTTCAACAGTAAGTTTCAACGTTTGCAGCATAAGCTACAGTTTCTAACACAGAAATAGAATTTTATGATAAGAAGAATTGATTGATTAGTTCTTTCATTGGTTAATCATTTAAACAAATTTAACCTGCTATAAAGTTAAGTCAGTTTGTTTTGAACTGAATAATTTCATATGGGTTGATCGTCGATACCCTTTAACCCGATAATATCTGCCTTCTATAGCATTTTGAATAAAACTAATGCGGTAGCGCGGTCTCATAACGTGCTACCCTCTTAAACCAAGGTCCAGATATGACGAACAATCTTTTCCCGATTCAATCTATGGGTCGTCTTCCACTTTCAACTTATCCGTTAAATTACTCATGTATCGACTAACGTATATTGCTTGTAAAAAGTGAAAGATACTTATTGAAATCTGCATGTGCTTTCTTAGATCTTTTATATAATATGTTGTGCAAAAAACCATGCAGGTAGCATAGTCATGATTTGCTGCCGATTCCAACCCAAGGTAACTCCAAGTCGGGACGTATGCATTAAGGGCAGGTAGATAGTTAGGGTTTAATTAGAATTTTTCCCTAACCATTCTACCACCTACATTGTAAAAACCATGTTCCGGAATACCTTTTACACATTAGTGTGAACACTAAAAAGGTTTGTAAATCTGCGCATGGTGGGGGGAGTGACCAGTCGACAAATTCTCGGTCGCACTACCTTTTCTGACCGTTTTTATAAAAATTTTAAGCAAAATTACATATCAATTCCACACTTGGAATGGGCGGCAAGTTATCAGAAGGGTAGATAGTTTGCCAGGTAAATTTGCTCCTGGTGCTCCTACCTTCGATTTTTGAGAATAACCATCTTCCGCAATATCTTGTATGTTTGTCCATACTGTGTAGGTAAATCAACAGAAACATATTCATGTCAGGTAGGACGGCCACCTTTCATTCATTATTTATCCCTGGGTCATCCCACCTTTTGATTTCTGTAAGTATGCGAAATCATTTGAAGAAATATACGATCTAATTAAATTGATAAGTATCATAGTACATAAAGCTATACTGTAGTACATAGATCGAAATGTCTCCAAGTCCACATGAATCCTGCTATATTCCCCGAGTCGGAACAAGATGTACGGGTTTCAGCTAGTCCTTTAACAGCTGCTGGTAGTGGTGACTTCTAAGTATCAGCATTTGGTCAGACAACTCCTGGATTAAGTGTTAGTGCAAATCCGCAAAACTGTGCTTCACAATCATTTGAAGGTTCACTCATCAGGCAAGGATTTCCCCGTTCTACGCTATCGTCATATAGCGTACTCACCCCCAATAGAGTACAACAGCTATGTCCATATTTCTGTTACTAGTTAACAAATAACAAAGTTTTGAACGTGAAAGGAGCCAAAATATCGTCAGTCTGTTTGATAGCTCATGGATCGTAATGTCAAGTAGAGGACTCCATATGTTGGATATATAGAATAGTAAAATAACTTGGTATCAAATTAGCAAAAGAATTGATTTTTTGCGTATTCCATTCACTACCTAGCCACATAACTAATAGAACCAGACAAATATTGTAGTTAATCATCATAATTACCAAAATCATACATAGTCGAACAAAATCGTGAAACTCCTCTTCAATTATACTGCGTTTTGTTGATACCTGTGTACAGTCTGCTCATTGCCAGGTAATTATTTGCACCAGGTTGGGAATTGAACTGTTCCAGAACGATATCAGTTACCATTCCGACTATCTTCGGAACAGTTCTTGCTGCCTCGACGATTTCTTTTTCTAATGATGCATCAGATTCAATGTTCAATGAGCCTTGCATAATAGTAACATTAATACCAAAAGAATTATCATACCTCTTCCACTTTAGAAGAGAGACCCCCGAATCGTTGATTTTCCCTACCCATCGAAGATTTTCGAACCATTTCCCCGTCAGCTTTGAGGTTATCCTATCAATATTAAACTTTGTAAAATGCATATCCAAATATGCCAATTGAGTATATTTTCTGTACTTATTGTTGCTATTCTCTGAAGTATTAGCCATACCTAGATGTCGTCCCATCTTAGTTAATCGAAATCCATAATGCTTGATTTGTTCAATTAGGCCTAGATCGACGAGTCTTTTAATCGATCTACTAAGACTTTGCTGATGCATACTAAGCTCCCTTACTAATCCATTGAACGTATAGCTAGTGTCACTATTAGCATCGCCTTTCAACAGTGACAGGATCTTGTTGTCGTTATCATGTAATTCATTCAATGCTTTTGAACTTAATGTAGAAGATTCGTTGCTATCTATGTCATCAACCAACAGCGCTTGTTGACTAGGCAAGCTAGCACGTGATTCAGTATGAATGTCATCTGGTAACCTAGAACGGTCTCCTCCACTATCCACTGAAATATCTGCGTCGTTGGTCACTAAGTAATAATTCCTACCATTTTCTCCAATATTAGCCTTTTCGCTTCACGATGCAGTTTAAACCGAATTACGGAGGCAGGTGGTAGATCTAATCGAAAATATTCACGAGATAAAATGAGTAGATAATTTCAAATATTGTCCATGGAACGGATGTATGTCTAATATTAGTACGGAAGACACAGGAGACTTATTTTCTGGCTCTAAAAGCGCCAGCGCGAGCTTAGATCTTTTTCGATACCATTACCATGACAGCCTTAGAACCATAAAGAATATAGAATAATCCCTCATAATGCGTATAAATCTTCATCGTTAACTAGTTTAGGGGAGATTGAGGCAGTGAAGGAATTAATTCATTGTAAACCGTTCTTTGTAATAAATTTAGTTTTTCTTGTGGGTGCCGCTTTTCTAATTATTCCTGAATACGAACAAAATGTGGTTAGGGCGCAGGATGAACCTAGTTTAATTGCCCTAAATTCAAGCAGCCCAAACGTTGATGAAAATGATACAGGTGTCTTCGGTAATGATAGCATGTCTGAAGAAAAAATGGAAATACAGATCTGCGACGCATCTCATCCGTGCTGAAATCTTTGTGCCAATATAGGTGATAACCATAAGCTCATTTTCTGAGGCATGTGGTAATAATATATATGCGTATTCTCCCATACTAGTAACATGTCTGAGTACGTAGACGGTACATTTAGATGTACCATATGCGCAAAGGAATTCCTTACAAAAAAAGATGCTGATTCTCATTATCGTGAGGATCATTCTACCGAAGTCGTCGATATTCATGAATGAACATGAGATTGGGTTGGCACGCACAGGATTGAACCATTATGATTTAGCAGAATCTCATCATATGGCATTACCTTATTCAGGTAGGAGTAATCGAAATATGTAATTTCCGAGCTACCAGGAGCGGTGCCCCTTCTACCAAGCCATATTTTATTGACTAATAGTCATGACAGATTGATTCTGGATAATAGACACGCGAGGAAATAAACGTGTATCCAATCCAACCTCTTACGTTCCTTAATCTTTCGCCTGCTGTGCGCTGGTTATCAATAGAAATCGAATCCTGTTGTTACCATGTTAAAATTAATCATGGCAAGTAAGCGACTCACTACTTTATGGTATCTTATTAAGGGATCTGAATGTGATCTGGTTCATATCTATTCACTATGATATTCTTTACTAATAATTCCTATATCATTTATTATGGCATATCAATTGAAGCTAATAATATAACATTCAATCGAATCTGTTATTATATCCAAAATTTCATCCATTGAATATAGTCATGTTAGAATGTAACAACAACTATGGGAATAATAGCAGAAATGATTTACGTAAAGTTTGTGAAGCGGCTTTATCTGCAAGTAGGAACGTGATATTTGCCGCTTTGGTAAATACAAATGGGATACTCATTGTTGGCAAGTATAGATGTGATCATCATTCCAAATTATTTAGGCCAGCATCTGAAAGCTCTAGTGCAGATGTATCTAAGGGCTGCGTATTTTATCTGGAGCGATTACTACCGTACTTAATGGGGTCTAGAAAGGCTAACAATAAAAGTAACATGCAAGGTGGCAATCTAACAAAAAAGGATGGAGAACGAATAGAGTTGGACCTATTAAATATAGACGGAAGAGTCAAGACGGCCATTACCAGGATTCCAGAATTACCAAATATGTTTTTATGTGTCGAATACGTTTCAAGTTAAGCATTTGTACAAATGAATTATTGCTTGGAATTGATTAGGACATTTTCAGGCTTGTTCACCTAGATCAGTGACATTGATTTGATGTTGCGTAGTCAGTCGTTTTCCATCCGTTAACGTCAAAGATTTAGATGATATTTAGGAGGCAGTAAAAGATGACCGATTGCAAAATTTGGTGATAACTCAAACGTTGTTTGTTGGGTCCTCCCATCGTTAAAAACTTAGAGATTGGTATCGTTGTCAGTAGCGCCGGTGATGAAAATATCTATTATTATTAACAGTCCGTGCATTCATTCAGCTGAACCAATTCTCCCTACCGAAATTGTAAGACAAGAAAATAAAACAAAAATAATTTCCAGCAAGGATAGGGTCATCCTTAGTGGGGCAAACTATAAACGATATGAGTATATATTAAGAGCAAGAACCAGATAGCATTTGAGGGACCAAACAGATCGATTTTAATGTTAAATTCCATTGTTCTTAAGAAGGCAGTAATTTCGTTAATGCTTGCAAGAATATTCTATACTGTAAATTGGTTTAATATTCCCTCTATTTTCTTTTTCATAGCTGTTGATTTCGATGAAGACATTTCCGTATTAGGCCTTATAACTGCAAGTTTTTTTATCGGTGTTGGTCTATTTCAGGTTCTCGCGGGAATTCTAGCCTCCAAATATTCTCCAAGAAAAATTGCCATTCTTGGTATTGCGATCGCTTCTACCGCAGTCTTTTTCTCTGCATTCTCCATAGATTTGTTTTCTATTGCAGTACTAAGGTTTATTGTAGGAGTAGGCATGGCATTTTTCTTTGGCCCAAGTGTTATCCTAATTACGGAATATGTTGGGAGGCAATCTGAAGGTTTAGGCATGGGGCTACTCAATTCGGCCCATGCTATAGGTGGAATCATTGGCCTTTTTATATGGGTGTTAGTAGCGGAGATATTTGGATGGAGAACAAGCATAGTTCTGAGTGCAATAGCTGGACTCATTACCGTAATAATTCTTCAAAGGTGGTTACCGAAAGGGTCTGAACAACGGGTGGAAACAACACTTGACATGGACGATGAACCAATGAATGAAACCCAAAACAGCGGTAGCGATATTGATGTTGGACAGAGGAGAGTTAATTTTAAAATCAAATTTGACCAAGTGCAAAACGTACTGTTTAATAAGTCACTCATTAAACTCGGTTTAGTATTACTTGGATTTCAAGTAGGCTCAGGCCTGATCTGGTCTTTTATCGTATTCTATCTCGCAGACCACATTAGGATAGATCCAGCACTAGCAGGTCTTATTGGAAGTCTCAATCTGATTGTGGCCCTAATATCCTCCCCGCTAGTTGGAAAGGTATATGACAAACTTGGAAATGCAAGAAAACTGTTGGCAATTTCTGGAATTATATCAGCAGTTAGTGTAATGATGATTGGAGTACTGCAATCTCAAATTTACCTCATTGGTATCTCCGTTGTTGTGGCGGGTTTCTTTCTATCGTGGGGATTTGTAATAGTCTACGTAAAGGCTAAACAAGTTGACACGCAATCTCTTCCTACTTACCAGACGCTTTCTGTAAGTTATGTTAATGGTATTTCGTTATTTGGTGCCTTTTGGATACCTCTTCTTTTTGCTTCCATAATTAATCAATTTGGATATTCGACTGCTTGGATTGTGGGAGGCGCGATTTTCCTTGCATTGGTCCTTCCAATCTTGACATTAGAAGATTGATTCTATAAGCAGTAAAGTTAAGGAGGTCGATAACAAAAAAAGTTGAGATCGGAATGCACATTAGCCATTTTTTGTTAAGTTCGCTCAAAAAAATCCATTTAAAGAAGGTATAATCACGTCTCTAAACCCCATCACGAAAAAAATGATACAGGCATGATAATGACGCATAATATGAAAAAATTTTTCTAACCAAACATCGCATATTTGGTAGTGATTTCATGATTTGTATGACCCAACTCAATGACTAACGATAATTTAATCAATAAATATGCGCATTCATGACTATTAACAAGTTTTCGACCAAATTGTAGTTGGTGAGTTAGAGATCATCTACGATACGACAGAGGAGGACACTGTTTATTCAACTTCAGCCCATATTGATGAAAATGTTAATGACGCACATGATTTAAAAAATGTCGTATATAATAGACACGACACATCAGATGGAAGTATCAAATATGATATGGTAGATCTGGTGGATCCAATACGACTTGCTGCTGTGGGTGATCGATTTCCTTACCATACGTCTATGGAAGGCATAGTACTTTATAAGAAACGAAGTAGTGAACATACGTTTTTGATGCTGTACTGGACTATTTTATCTCCCTCGTCCCGGGCAAGCGAGAAAGGAGAGCTGCAAACCAAAAAAACTCTGGAGCAGGCAAGGTTAACCCAGGATCCAGAAAATAGGTTAGTATCCTGCACGGAGGAGGAAGCGTTTGATTTCCTGTACAGCTTATATGGATCGAACAGGAATTCGGACGTTACTGATGAAGAAATAGATCAGATTCTGAAAACTTATCTTCCGGACAAATCTATTTCATGATCGGTTTCGACAGTAGCCCCGTGAAGTAGAGTTCAAAAAAGCTGCATTATTAGACAGTTAATACTAACTATCAATTGAGATCATCATTTCGGTCTAAATAACTTCTTAAGAGCTATTCTGATTGAGTTGTAAGAATCTGTGCCTTGAAAATATTATTCAATCCTCTTATAAGATTCCAAATCCTCTATGAAAATAATTATCAATAAATCAAAAATTCATGCTTAGGTTCCAAAAAAAATTATTAAAATTATGTCAAGAGTGAGTAACGACATTGTCCATTGATGAACTACATTGATGAACTACAGGAGATACGAATCGTTTTAACGGATTGCAAACCTATACCAAAAATATCATCCTAAGGCAGATTCATTGCTAATAATTAATTTACTTATGCGTGAACAAGAAAAAGACCGAACTTTTGATCCAGTATCTACATCTTCTTACTACACAGTAGAAATGTCAACTAATGATGAAACAGAATCTGAGAGATTTGGGATGTGATACACCGAAAAACTGGGTTACTTTTATGTAACAACGTCCCTTTATATATTAAATATAGGACTGAATTTAGAATTGCCAAAAGGAATTTGCAATTCTGACATCTTCATAACGAATAGGGTAGTGCCTGATGAGAATGCCTAACCGCCGACATACATCACAACTGGTCTACCAATACCTACGGTTTTATTAGTTGCTCCAATTCATCTGGAATGCAGTATTACTGAAAAGGTCAGTCACGATACAGCATTTATCAATTGAATAGATTTTGAATTGAATCACTCAAATTCATTTTCAGTGAAATTGGTCATATTATTTCATTTTGTCTGTTGATGAAAGCTTTAAAGATGTGCCCTTAACATCCAGGCCATCTTCTCATGAATTTCCATTAATCCGGTTAGAAAATCGTTAGTACCAATATCATGATACTTTGTATCACATATTTCGAGATCTGCACGTAGATTGCGAATAACTTGCTCGTGATCACTTAATAATTTAGAAATCATCTTGAGGTCACCTGGATACTCTCCAGGACTCTCTTTGAGTCTAGACTCTTTGACGAATTCGGTCAATGTAGCTATTGACATTCCTCCGACTGTCCTTGTACGTTCTGCTATTTCATCAATTATTTCATCAAGTTTTTCATACTGTTCTTGGAAAAACTTGTGTCTATCATTAAAGTGAGATCCTGTCACATTCCAGTGATAATTTCTAGTCTTAGTATACAGGATATACTCGTCTGCTAGTAAAGTGTTTAGGATCTTGACAACACCTTCTCTATTCTGCTGCGAAATCCCTATATTCAGGTCACTCTTCGTCTTCTCAAGTGTTTTTAATGTCATATTATATCAGATTTATACTATCAATGTATAAAAAGATCTCATACCTGATTTGGATCGAGATGAGATCATCATAAATTTGGCAGTCTGAAACTGGATATCGTGAGAAGGTAAATTATCCACCCCCTTACCATCAGACATCATTTTGTAGCCGCCACAACTGAGATGAAATAAAATTTTTGGCGTACAATTATAGAAAACTCTTATAGAATTTACACTACATTTGTTAATATTATTCTAATAATATATTATTTGTGATGAAGCAACTAAGACAACAACATAGAAGCAGATCGGAGATAATAGCGTCTATTCTTGCAACAGCAAATGGAAATCGAATAAGGCAAACCGAAATACTCTATAAAACATATCTCTCACATACTCTCTTGAAGGACTATTTGTTGTTCTTAATTGAAAATGATCTGATAGAATACACTCCCGCTGATAGAACATTTAAAACCACTGAGAAAGGCATGCGATTTCTTAGAATGTATTCACAGATGAATGAACTGATGATTATGAAGCAGCAAGTTGTACAATTTACTCAGTAAAACCATAATCTAAATGCATGTCACGCTAGTGACCGAAATCATAACCTGTGACGATCTTTCAGATGCGTAGAACGATCGTCATAGAATCTTTTACTACAAACTTGAATACAAACATTTTTCTGTAAAATCTCACTGTATTTTCTTAGCGTATTATTATATATCCTTGTGCAACAATTAAAATTATTATCGTGGGCTCACTAGTAGATAAATTTCCGCATAGTTCAAACAAAAGTTTACCGTATCAAGGAAGCACGAAGATACTTTTGGTGAATAGTGATTATGAATCTGCAATGACCTTGAAGGAAGGTTTAGAGGAATATGGTTTCAAAGTTCATTGTTTTACAAACATATTCGCAGCCTTCCAGGAGATTGAGAAAAGTAAAAGGGTAAACTACGACATGGTATTATGTGATTTCCAGACATCTAGTACTGAATATTTGGTGCCTGTCAAACAAATAAGAGAATTAAGCAACACCGTGAAAATATTCCTTATGAGTTCGTGTGAAATTGGAGACATTCTACTACGTAACGCTATGATTGCAGGTGTTAATGAGATAATAAAGAAACCAATTTCAGTTGAAAACCTCAACATAATATTACAAGACTACATAGATGGGATCAAAAATCCTCTAGATTCAGCGCTAAGACTATGATGCTCCTAAATTCCCTAGTGGATATCTTGTAGTGAATTGATTCAATAACACATTTCTCTCTTGGCATGTAGGGAACAAGCATAGCTTAAAAATAGAGATTCATCGCCAGTCTTCCAACTAAGGGGATAAATAGAATACAATGAATAGCCACAAAATAGAAGACATCAGATCTTTTTAAAGGTCATTAAATAATGTTCCCATATATCTTCATTATCAATTATACACGAGGATATTTGCATATTATATAAAAGAAGAATGCGTACAGAATATCCTAGGCAAAAATGCCCAGGAATATTCAAAATGGAATCTTATCGAATGAACCGATCTCGATTCAGGGGTTATTTAAAAGAGCGAAATTTGGAAAACACCATCCAAAACCTGAAACATTAATATCGCAATTGGACATTGAAATTGAATGTCCAAGATGTAATGAGACCTTACAACTTTATTCCGATTTTGACAGACTTCATTATTACTGTGAGAGTTGTAGTTTACATCTGCGTGTTGGATAGAGCCGACAACTATTATGTTTTCTGTCCTCGAGTCGTAAAATCTTCTAATGACCACAAAGCGCATCTTTAATTATTTCGAAGATATTATTTAGCTATCAAATCGTATCATTCCCTTATTACCTAACACTTCTCAGATTCTCTGAACCGTAGTCTAGGGCAGTTGTTAACCAAAACTAAACCTCAAGACAGCAAAAATGTGGAATTATTAATATGTGACTTTCAGTGAACACTTGAACAATTTTAAGGTAGAATGACAGTTCAGAAAAATTAAATAAATGTATCAAAATAATGTATAATCTTATCTTACAGACATTCTTAACCCTTAATAATATATATCATTCTTGCAGAAGATGAGAACGATATTAGCACTAACTTTAGTAGCAATCTTGGGATTAGGTACGTTGGTACCAGGAATTCCGTTTGCTCCAATGCTAGCTTTTGCAGATGACAGGGGAGACAACGACAATGATGGTGGCTCCTCGGCAGCAGCAGCAGCTGCATCCAGCGATGGTGGCTCCTCGGCAGCAGCAGCAGCTGCATCCAGCGGTGACCATGACGACGATGATAAGAAGAGACATCATGACGACGATGATAAGAAGAGACATCATGACGACGATGATAGTAATAACAGCGGGGCAGCAGCAGCCGCAGCAGCAGGCAACAATTAGTTTGAGTGTTGCTTAAAGGCCGATGACCAAGATTCCCCTATTTTTTTACAAATAAGGATTACGTCCTGTCATTCCGATAGATTCAGTTGTGCTCTACCCATAATTATACATAATATCATTACCCGTTGGGATGCGCTGTTCTTGCATTTTCTAAGAACTTTCTATCGAAGTTGGTGAATACTCCGAAGCAGCAAAGTGCCATCAGATTGTCCAAATATTTGATAAAAGCATATATCATAAGAGTAATTTACACAAATCATCAAGATTGATCTCTCGTATCGTCGTCTGCAATTACTCAACCCAATCCAAAGGGTCATGATTAGGCTTATCTATATATTGATTAAAAGTCTAATCAGATTTCATGGGTACCCAAATGAGCTGTGCTAGAAAGGGTCAAACAACTGACGAAATGATTCGTGTTTCTAAAGATGAAAGGATAAATATTGAGGCCCTAGTGCATGGGATAGCCAGAGGAAGTATTATCATCCCCAGGAATCTCGCGAGAAAGCAAGAAGCCGTACGAGTTGTTGGAATAGGAAACGGTTTGAAGACCAAAGTAAATGTGAATATTGGAACTTCGACCTTGTATCAAGATCTTGAGGAAGAGGTCTCAAAGGCAAAGATTGCTGTCAATCACGGAGCAGATACTATAATGGATTTGTCAGATGGAGGCGATCTTGATCTAATCAGAGAAAGACTATTAGAAGAAGCCAAAATAACTTTTGGTTCAGTTCCAATTTATCAAGCTTATGCACATGGAGTCAAGAAATACAAGAACCCTCTTAATATTACAGAGGATGATTTTCTGAACGCGTTTGAAAAGAACGTTAAAGATGGAGTTGATTATACTACCATACATTCTGGTATAACTAAGGAACTAGCAAAAAGAGTACTGGAGGTAAAAAGACATGGTGGAATAGTCTCTAAAGGAGGTACCATAACGGCAGCATGGATGCTAAAGTATGACAAAGAGAATCCTTATTTCAAACACTTTGATTATCTCTGTGAAATTGCCCGGGAGTATGATGTTACATTCAGCTTGGGCGACGCATTACGTCCTGGATCGATACTGGATTCCCATGATGAATTGCAGATTGAGGAGATGTTGAATGTATCAAGACTTACAAAGAAAGCTCATGAGCAAGACATTCAAGTTATGGTCGAAGGTCCAGGACACGTTCCACTGAATGAAGTTGCTGCAAATGTCAGACTTGCGAAATCACTCATAGGAAACGTTCCCTACTATGTTCTTGGTCCTTTAGTAACAGATATAGCAGCCGGATATGATCACATCGCTAGCGCAATTGGAGCAGCTGTTTCAGCCGCTGAAGGTGTTGACCTCCTTTGCTACTTGACGCCTGCAGAGCACCTGGGATTGCCTACTGTCGACGAAGTAAAGGAAGGGCTAATAGCATATAGGATAGCTGCACATGCAGGCGACCTTGTCAAGCTGCGTGAAAAAGTAATCGATTGGGATAAAGAGATTACTGAAGCACGGCGAACTCTGAATTGGGAAAGGCAGATAGCTCTGTCTATTGATCCTGAGCAGGCTGCCAAGATACATTACAGACGACAAGGTCAGCTAGATGGCAATAATGTTCCGTGTACTATGTGTGGAGGAGCTTGTGTATACATAATGTTACCACAACAACGTAGGAATGATGAAGTAATTACGAAAAAAACTAGTATTGATGAATAGGAACATCTACAATTTCTCTGTTACCCATGACAATATTTACTTGAAGCGAGTCAGCTCTTTACAGAATTTAGATAATTTGACCTAGAGGTTCAAATATGATTGATTCTGCAATTTATTGTGACTTC
>JBOGPP010000066.1:0-2587 GCA_050748485.1 Nitrososphaeraceae archaeon
TGAAACCATGACTAATTCTCTTACATTAGAGGATGCACACAAAACTGCTACCAAAGTTCAAAATATGATTATTAATTATACAGGCGCTACACGAGTAGTAGTACATACAGAAACAGATAGTTGATACTGATTCAACTGCATAATATATTTTGTAATTAAAGTATCGCTTTTTGAGTCGGGCTAAATCACTCAGGGCAGATGATTGGTCAGGAGCTATGAAGTTACTTGTTTCGCTTGTAGGATTCCAGAATGTTTTGCGGAAGAAGACGAAGCAATCATGCATGCGAACAATCATGGGAGATTAACATATGGTACCTCAAGCGGTCATTTTTGTAGGTGTAAATGAAGTCTAATAATTAGACATTCCATCCTTTTTACTTTATCTATTTTCATTCTATAGCGGTATTCACTTCACGCTCCCACGTAATAAATTTGAAAATAAGTATCCAGGAACGTGTTTTAGACGATTTGCACATCTAAACGCGAACAACTAGTTGATTATAACTAAAACTTTTTAAAGAATGTGTAAAAAAATTGTAATGTCGGCCGATTTACAAAATCGTTGAACTATGAACAAAGTCAAGTAAGAATACTATAGGAATGCACCTGAGTTCATATTAGAATCTACAAGCCAAATGCTTTATGATACGAAGAAGAATAAAATCAATCAGCGAAAAATCAATATTACTGGCATAGATTGAGGCAGTCTGCATTATACTCCGGTTAAAAGTGATGCAATAAAATAAAAGACATAATACATTAACTTTCGTTTGTCTATTATAAGAAAGGTTATTGAAGATCCTTGATAATCTTCATTCCTTCCTCAGCTGTAAAAGCTTTCAAGGTTTTGGTTCTCACATTTCCAGCTGACCCAACTTTGAGCATCATAGACATTACTGCTTCATCATTTGGCGCTTCTATAATAATTACCACATCGTATTCTCCGAAAGTATAGTAGCCTCCAACCAATTTTCCACCTGCTTTTTCGACCGATGTTTTAAAGGAATGGTACCGGTCTGAAGATTCGTTGATTCTGCCAATCCCTTGTCCCGTCCAATTAATGAGTAGGATATAGTGTGACAAATGTAACAGATAGATATAGGAGCTGCTATTTATGTGTCATATATAAAATTTTTTACATTTGATTCAATAATTTGTAAAGATGTCAAATTATCTTGCGAGTCATTCTGAAACAGAGAAAAAAACAGTGAAGATATGCGATGACGAGCGAGATTTGCTCGAATTATTTGGGAAGCCCTCAAATCAAAATATAATGCCCACAATTCCAAGATACCTTTGTCAAAGTTTTAATAGGGATGTTGTAGATCGCAGGTTGAAATGCAAGGTCTTCAAAAGTTAAAATGTGCATCTTGTGGCACGATGTTTATGTCTGAAACGGATAGTACTACCTGTCCGTCATGCTCAGAGCAAAGTCATAGCCATCAGGAACATGGAGCAGGTAGCAGCATGGGCGGTTGCGGCTGCGGCCACTAATTTTTTTTACCAATTCAAACGGCTAACTAACCTAGTCAATCCAATTTTGCAAGAGACTTGTCTAGAAACTTTTCTAACAGCTGTTTGTTAATTGGATCTGTCTGTTACGATCTTTCCAAATTATCTTTCCTAGTTCTAGTATCTTCAAGAATGTCCTGAAATAATGGCCTTAGTTAAGGTGGAATAGCATCAAGGTGTCTTTCGATGGTCTGACCCACACAGCCCAGGTCTCCGGAGTCATTCGCTTCTATGACAAAGCCTGTATGTCGTCCGTTATCAGCTGTTTTCGGCTTCATGCTATTACAATCTAGATCATTACATATCTCTTTAGCTGTCTACTATTCCTTCAACCCAATTATTTAGTTCATCATGAGCATCGGTAGTATCTGTCTAAATTTTACCTTTATTGTCCGTATTTACAAGCATAGTGATGGTAAATACTTAGGCTTTTCGAGATTATCCATAGCAAACTATTTCCATTCTATATCCACCTTCATTTCACGTTCCCATGACATACCTAGTTTTTTTAGATCATAAAACTGAATATCCGCTGGCCCGGGTAACTGGGTAAGTTTGGGTAGCGGACTTCTACATGGCGTTCATATCCGTCGACTGAACCAAAATCACAGCTATTGCATAATGACATTTACGGGGAAAGCTGCCCACGTCTATTTCATCTCTAGTTCTCCAATATACATAGGCTAGTGAACCATCTTAGGTTTCAAATCACTATTTAGAATTCGGGCAAGCCGCAAATATACACCATTTTAGCTCTTTATTTGAAATAGTATATACCAAAGGTTGGAAACACTTATCTCAACTATACCTCTGACGCCGATCGCTGTGGGGGTAAGGATATTCTATTTGATGGGCGGCGGCCACCCCTATTTCAGTACCAAAGAAATGGCTAACAATACGCAAAGCTAAATCGATTCCAGCTGAAACACCTGCAGACGTGAAGATCGGCTCGACTAAGGTGAAGCGGACGTCCTTCCGTATTTTCGCCTTAGGAGCGGCTTTACGAAGGAATTCGAATGCTCGCCAATGTGTGGTTGCCTCACGTCCGTCTAGCAACCCTATTCTTCCAAGAAGG
>JBOGPP010000067.1:0-4349 GCA_050748485.1 Nitrososphaeraceae archaeon
TGCTGTCTATCTTTTGTATTTCGCTGTATAACTCAAAGCCGTCCATATTTGGCATTTTGATATCAAGAACGACCAAGTCGTAGTAATCTGGTTTGAAATTTGACAATGCCTTTTTGGGGTTATTAAATGCTTCAACTTCGAATCCATGGTATTCTAAAGACATACTATAAAACAAAGTAAGGTCGGGTTCATCATCTACTACCATTATTCGTTTTCCTTTTATTTTTTCATTCATTATCTATGACTCATTCAAATTTTTCTTTACTAACTTTATCTTTTGTTTCTAAAGGTAGCGTGAAACAAAATATTGTTCCTTGCCCATCTAAGTCATTATTTTTAGCCCATATCCGTCCTCTATGAGCTTCAATTATATTCTTGGAAATGAAAAGTCCTAAGCCCGTTCCCTTTTGCGATCCCGTAACAAACTTTGAAAATAGTCTTGGCAAGATTTCAGGGTTGATTCCCATACCAGTATCTCTCACAGTAACTATAACTTCATTACTATCATTATCAGCAACTATGTTAAGAGATATATAACCTTCATTCGTAAACTGTATGGAGTTACTTAAGAGATTAGAAATAACTTGGATTATTCTTTCCTTGTCTGCCTCTATAATGATCGGATTATTATTTTTAAGGTTGGCATCATTAGCATAGATTAATTCAACTTTATTTTTGGTATTAGTATTATCTTTAATTCTCTCTTTGAAGTCCTCAATAATAGCAGGCATTAAATCACAGATGTTGAATCGCTCCTTCGATAACTTTAACGTCTGACTCTCAATCCTTGTTGCATCTAATATATTGGTAGAAAGCCTTTGCAATCTGATAGCGTTCCTATATATCACTTCTGCCACCTGATCTGTTCTTTCTGGATAATATTTCAATAAGCCGCTCATGCCAAGGATAGCTTGTATGGGCGTTTTTAGTTCATGAGCCGCTATACTAATAAACTCCTTTTGCATTTTATCTGCTTTCTTTAGCTCTTCAACCAACACGCGCTCATTCCAAAGCAATTCGAAGACTGACTCAAAAGAGTCCACAGTGGTTCTTCTATTAGAATATACTACTAAACCAATTGCGTCTGAGAATTTCTCAGCTCCTGGACATTTGAGCTCTGCTCTAAGAAACTTTTTACGATCAGTTATGTACATGCCATACGGAGAGTTGTTGCCATCGAGTATCCTAATATCGGATGCGTTCTTGGATATTTTTTTCTGAATCTCTGTATTCTCTTTAGATAATGGACAGATAATCTTTACATTCGCACCATTCTGTGACGCCTTTACAAGATAATCTATCATACCTAGCCTATCAATCCTCACCAGAGCTTTGTCATTAGGAAGAAAGATTAGGGCTTCTTTCTGTACAGATCTAGTCATATCAACTAGGATCTGACTTGCTTTTTCGTTGTCAGTAATGACTGTATAAAATTCAGCTTCGGTTCCTTCTTGAATCTCTCGTATTCTGTCTAATGCATCAATTCCACTCTCCCATAAACGTTGAAAAACAGAAGAAAAGTGCTTTAGATATTGGGATTCGTTACTTAATAGAAGGCTTTGAACGACTTTTCCATTCTCCATCTTCTCTATTGTTACTGCTACTTTTTTATCTGAAACACCAAAACTCATTGGAGGTAAGTTTCTTACGTGTCTAATCTTAATCCCGCTCTTTAGATATAATTTAATGAGCTCTAAGTTTTCATTTTCTATGTTGGTAATGTATCTAAGACCTTTGTGTTCTCCTTGCTTTTGTTTATCTAATAGTTTTTTCTTAATCTCAAAGAAGTACTTGTGGCTATAATGCATCCCACCTGAGGTCAGACAAGTATCGAGTTGATTTGAGTCAGCAGTGAGAGAATAAATTTCTTTTATGATCTCATTTGAGTTATCTATTATAACCGTTTCATGACGCTGTACGCCTTCCTCGATCTCCCTTATTCTTTGCTCTGCAGGGATGGTTTTACTCCATAAGGTTTCAAAAACGTATCTTTGGTGCTCGATGATTTCTTTAACGTTACTATAGATAATTTGTGCAGCTGGTTTCCCTGCTTCATGAAAAGTGGCAGGAGCAAGATATCCTGTTTCACTAATGTAAAAGTTTCCTTTAATTCCATCTAAATGTCGAAGCTCGTCAACCATTGTCACCATCTGCTTACAATAAGAAATGTTATCCCTGGTAATTTCAGTAACATATCTCAGTTTAACGCCTCTCTTTTTTGCATCGAGAAAAGCTGCCTTTAATACCTGAATGTCAATTGCCAATGATGGGCGAGTATAGTCAACGCAGGCATCAATTTTACCATCATTGGTTTGGTACAAGAACTGTAATACCGTATTCATAACTGTATCAACTCCATAAAAAACCTCAGTACCCTCTCTAATCATTTTTTCATCACTCTGATGGGAACTCCAAAGTATCACCCCAAGTACTATATATAATTGGCTATATAAGGTGCTTTAGTACAAATATCTCCTATTTTAATATAGAAATGTGATAATGTGTATGAAATAGACCTTTTATATTAGAATTACCTAATAATGGACATGACGTATGGAGGAATAGCTGACGGCTGACAGCTGATGGCTGATGGTAATGATGAACTGCGCTTCTCCGATCAGCCAATAGACTGTTGTGTAAGCGTCATTGATATGGTAGGGTCTACTAAAGCTACTGCTGATATTGGAGTTTCACATAAAATTACCAGGTATTATTCTATATTCCTAAATAACATGATGCTTATAGGAAAAAAACTCGGGGCAATAACCATTAGAGTTACTGGAGATGGTGTGGTTCTTTATTTCCCTCAGACTTCCAACAAAAATGACAGACAGGCTTTCAAGAATGTTATTGAATGTGGCATAACAATGTTGGCAGCATTTGATTATATTAACTCCAAGATGTCTGAAGCAGGCCTTCCTCCTGTGAACTACAGGATAAGTACTGATTATGGCAGGAGCATTGTTACAAGATCATATAGATCTAATACCTATGACTTGTACGGGTCAACTATGAATATTTGTACGGAGATAAATCGTATGGCTAATCCAAATAGCATGGTAATCGGTGGCGATCTATATCTTATCCTGAAATCTTTTCCTTCTTCTTCTTTTGCTGCAGATTATCGATGTAAATTAGCAGGAGAATATTCGATCAGTAATTTAAAACAAGCCTATCCCGTTTACTGTGTGACCAGTAAATACACACAGTTAGGAGAACTTATGAAATATGACTCCGAACCAACAAACGAATCAAAAGAAAAAGTAAACCCAGCAAGAAATTCTGGCAATTCTGGCAATTCTGGCAATTCTGGCAATATCCTTGTTGTAGATGATGATGCAGATATTCTTTTGACTTACAAAAGCTTCTTAGAAGACGAAGGCTACAAGGTAGACATATTCAGTAACCCAGAGGATGCATTGAGGCATTTTTCACAGAATGATGCTAGTTATTATGATCTTGTATTATTAGATATTAGAATGCCAAGGCTTAACGGACTTCAACTATTTTATAGAATGAAATCAATTGCAGCAGACACAAAGATTATTTTTCTATCAGCGCTTGATGCAGCAGACGAATTATTGAGTGTATTGCCGGGAATCAGATCGGATAGACACATAATCAGAAAACCCGTTGGCAAAGAACCTTTCCTCGAAAGGATTAAGACAATGATATCAGAATCCTCTTAATTTGTGGTCTCAATGTAATATAATAAGTAATCTAGGAGAGTAAGAGGATGTTTACACTTTCTCCCCAAAGCAGTTGATGCACTCCATCAATGATTTACGTCGGTTAGTCTTTGTTGTAAGAGAAATATCTTAAAGAATATGACTCAAAAGCAATGCCATTTGGTTCTGGAAAAAACAAGTTGTTACCAAATCTCTTAAGATGCCTGATCATTTTGTGTTGACAAATTTGTTACCAAATCAAAATGCATCATATACAATAAACACCTATTAATCAATGAGTCACTCTACCCTGTTAAGATAATACCAAAATTCTCCTTAACTTAAATTATGGGCTGTAAGTTCTTATATGGATAACAACTACCTATAATAATGAGCAACAATCCAAGATTCATAGTTGATGCAAGTACTATGGTTGCAGTATTGCCAGGAAACATAACCAACGAAATCTTAGTAAGAGTGAAGCAATAGAATGGAAAAAATATTTTCAATGCTAAGGTCATTTACTGACGAGAGTGGAAAGACAAAGTTCTGTATAACCTGTGGTAACAAGGCTACTCAGGAGGCATTATTCAGTGTAGGCGATGGAGCTATGGTCATAGAAAAATACTGTGACGTATGTGCAGAAAAGGAAGTAAAGTAACAACTTCTAAGGATCAAATT
>JBOGPP010000068.1:0-4516 GCA_050748485.1 Nitrososphaeraceae archaeon
CTAACAAAAAAGAATTGGTGGAAAATTCGCAAGTTCAACTAACAAAAAAACTAAATCTAGCAACTCACCACATAAATCATTTTGCAGAACCCATCGAGATTGAGAAGCTTGCTGGACATTACGGCACTCCGCTGTACATAATTGATGAAAATACATTGCATAAGAGGGTGCGTGATCTTCGGAACGCCTATGCGAGGTTCAATGGGCATGTAAAGCTTGCATATTCTGTAAAAGCAAATTTCACTCCCGCTATTCTAACTTCATTCATTAAAGATGGGATTACTTTCGACATAACTTCGTTAGGAGAGCTTCACTTCCTAAGGAGATGCAAGGCACCCCCCGAGAACATGATATACACTAGTGTTACCGAAGAATTTCAAGAATATTATGAAGTGTTGCAATCGGGAATAAGAAAAGTTGTGGTTAGCTCCTTTAGCGGTATGACTAATTTGGCTAAAGCGGCACATAAGCTTGCCATCAAACCTCTGACAATGATCAGAGTTAATCCAGAAGTCGGTGTGAAAGCGGAGATATGTGCCTCATATAAGAATGGGAAATTCGGAGTTCCGCTGAACGGGGGAACCATTGATAATGCTGCACAAATGGTCAAGCATCTTATGGATAACGATTTGTTGCATTTTGAGGGTTTTCATTTTCATCTCGGATCTCAAATTACAGATTTCTCGTGTTTTATTCACGCTTTTGATAAGATACACAATTTTATGACAAAAATGAAAAAAGAGTTTCCCAAGTTTACCGTAAATACGTTTGACATAGGTGGAGGCACCCCGGTATTTTATAACGAGTCCGTTCCAACGCCGTCTCAAATGGCAGACTGTTACGTACCCAGACTCAACAGGTTGGTTGAATCACACGGATCTTTTGATCTCATGATTGAAAGCGGCAGATATCTTGTTGCAGAATCGTCCATGCTGATATCAAAAATAGTAAACACAAAGGAATATGATGAACAAGAAATAGTCATTGTTGATACTGGGTATCATCTATTGTTAGATGCGGCGCTTTTGAAGCAAGAATACCCACAAGAAACAGTATCTACACCCAACCCTAGCAATGAACAAGGTCGTAGTACAAATGGTAAAAGCATCCACTTGGCAGGTAGACTGTGCGATACATATGATGTATTTCCCCAATCTAAGGCATCGGATCTTACCGGAGCAAAAACTGGTAGATATGTTTCATTCTACAACGTAGGTGCTTATTCTGTCGTCTTCAATATGCCTTTTCACTGCCAAACAAAACCAGCTATTGTTATGAAGACTTTGAATGGTGAATACAGGCTGGTTAGAAGAGGGACTTCCTACGAACAATTGTTTATCGACGAAGGTGGAAGCTTAATCTAATGTGGTCTCGTCTCAACTGGGTTGAAACATGCGTTTGTTGTCGATTTATTCCAGATTATGTATGAGTACAATGAACGACCTAGACCGGAGCAAGGATAGACAGATTAAGGTCAGAGTGCATATCATTGTAAAAGGTAAGGTACAAGGAGTTTATTTCAGACAGAATGCTCAACGCGTTTGCAATGGATATGAAGTGACAGGTTGGGTACGCAATCTGGAGGATGGAAGTGTTGAAACTATACTTGAAGGGGACAAAAATTCTGTTGAAGATGCAATCAGCTGGTTTAAGGTGGGACCGCCAAGTGCACAAGTAGAAAGGATTGAATTGAGATATGATAGATATTCAGGGGAATTTCAAGATTTCAAAATAAACTACTAATATCGCTTTCCATGATCTATAACTTAAATATCCCTTTCCTATCAGCAGCCAGAGAGTCGACCGAGTCAAGAAATGCACGGAAGTACAAGTATGAAATCAACGTCAAATAGCCCTACACCCTCATTGACGATATTGAAACTATCTACCCCATTACTTGAAGTCATGCGAAAAGAATTAAGAGCTGCCATAGGAAGTGAGAGATCTGTCGCGGTAGCCTTCTCTGGCGGACTTGATAGCTCAGTACTTGCAAAGATGTGTAAAGATTTGAACAGGTCAGTAACTTTATTGACGGTAGGATTTGCAGGCTCACATGACATGGCCTTTGCCACGACTATTGCTTCAACGTTACAGTTCCTTCATAAAAAATATGAAATCCAACTGGATGAATTCTATGAAAAACTGAATGAGGTAGAACGGAGAATCAATTGTGGTATTGCGTCACATTTGGAAAACTGTATTGCCTATCTATTTGTAGCTCGTTTGGCAAAGGAAAATGATTTTAGGGTAGTACTTACTGCAAATGGTTTAGACGAGCTTTTCTGTGGCTACAATCAGTATCGATTTGTGTATAAATATGGAGAATCTAGTATTATGGAGCTTACGAAGGTAAAGATTTTAAATGAATTGTTACTTATGAAAGAGATCGCAACAGTAGCCTCTGATTACGGCGTATCTATTAACAAGCCATTTCTATCAGAGAAGTTCATCGAATTTGCCAATACTATTCCAATTGATGAGAAAATAAAGGGCGAAAATGATATGCTTAGGAAACATATCATACGGAGACTTGCAATAAATATAGGTGTACCGCAGGAAGCTGCTATGAAACCTAAAAAGGCACTGCAGTATGGCTCTTCAATTCACAAATATTTTATGAAGCAGAATCATCATAATCGATGAAGATGTCTTAAGCATAGATGCGAACAGAGGATGCAAGATTTTATTTTAAGGTGGCTGAGCATATTTGAGTTGCGCTCCGCTGACCATTTTCGCTATGTTTTCAATTATACTTGACGATGCTGCAAGATGTTTTCCTGGCTCAAAAATGTTAGTTAATTCTTCTGATGTCAAATGTTTTCTCAATTCTAGATCATTTTGAATGGCGTCTAGGAATGATTGTCTATTTTCGATGGCTGAGAAAGCAACCCTTTGGATGTCTCGATAAGCCTCAAATCGAGGGATACCTTTCTTTATGAGCTGATCCAACACGAATTCTGCGTAAATTTGGCCATTAGTCATTCTCAAGTTCGAAATAATTCTTTCGTTATTAATTTCCAAATTGATGAGGACATTTGTCATTAAATTTAGCATTTCATCCAAAAGAACGACTGTCATAGGAATGGTAAATCTTTCATTGGCTGAGTTTGACAAATCTCGTTCATGCCAAAGAGAAACGTTTTCCATTGCCACACCTACTAACGCTCGCAAAAGTCTGGATAGAGATGAAACCCTCTCGCTTTTGATGGGATTACGTTTAACTGGAACGGCGCTACTTCCCATCTGGCCTCTTTTGAAGTGTTCAGATACCTCTCCGATTTCTGTTCTCTGCAAATTTCTGATTTCAACTGCGATCCTGTCCAGGGTAGTTCCTACAAGAGCGAAGAAAAATTGCGCCTCTGCATACCGTTCCCTAGGGACTACTTGAGTTGCAGCATCGACCGGAAATAGACCCAATCTGTTAGCGACTACTCTTTGCACTTCTAACGCAAGTTTATCCATTACTGATCCTGTTCCAACTACTCCCAGTGTCTTGCAAACCAAGAAGCGTTTTTTCCCCTCGTCAATTCTTTCCAAATGTCGGACAATTTCTGACGCCCAGACTGCGAACTTAAGACCGAAGGCAATTACACTTGCATGCTGGCCGTGAGTCCTCCCAACTGCTGGCAAATCTTTGTATTGTACAGCACGATCTGCAAGGACCCTTGCTAAAAAGAGTAATTTGTTTTCGATGATCCTTATCGAGTCCCTTATTTGTAGAGAATTACTTGTATCTACTATGTCGCTGCTTGTTAATCCGTAGTGTACCCATGGTTTGGCTATCTCTGAACATTCTTCCGCGATTGCTTCTACAAATGCAGCAGTATCGTGCTCACTAATCGATTCCAACTCCTTTATCCGTTTCAAACTTATTCTATTTGAATTTGCAACTTGTGCAATTTCCTTGTAGGCTCTTTCTGGAATTACTCCTAATTCGCCTTGTGCCATAGCAACTTCTGCTTCAAATCTCAACTGGTAGTCTAGTTTGCGAATTTCATCGAATATTTCTCGAATTTCTTTGCTTCCATAGCGACCACTATCTAAGGGTAAGATAGGCATCAGTGATTGCAATTAACCCGAAAGAATAAAATTGTTATGAAGTGTATTTTAGAATTATACCGTACCAATTCCTTTAACCATTTAGATGACGAGGAATCCCTAACTTCTTATCCTTCTAGTGCATCCGTCATCTGTTTACGGGTCAAACAACGCTTTGAAAGCTTAATTATGGGATAAATGTCGTATCATAGGATATTCCATTGCCTTATAAAGTTACTGACGGTAAAATAGAATCTTTGTCATTTACCCCAAGCGAGGTGATGCGTAGGTTGAGAGTTGATAAAATCAAATTCATTGATTTACAATTTACGGGATTAACAGGACGGTTTCATCATACTACAGTGGCCGCCAATATGTTTCGTGCTGAAGACTTTGAAATTGGGCTTCCGAAAGTTGATGGATCATCTATACGAGGATTCACAGAAATCCAGGAATCTGATTTAATAATAATGCCTGA
>JBOGPP010000069.1:0-10764 GCA_050748485.1 Nitrososphaeraceae archaeon
GCACTGTTGAACCTCTTCAATGAGACCAGATAAGGGGAATTTTCTTATACCCGCCATACTTTGACTTTCTTCAGCGGTGGTAATCCCTTCCTTTACAAAAACTGGATAAATAAAGTCCTTGACTGAAATTCTGGTTTCTTGCAATAAATGTCGTATCGCTGGATTTTTTCTGAGCCGTCTCAGCCTTACTTTTGGAAATCCTGGCGACGATTTATCAAGTGTCATAATTGAACATGGTTTCGACGATCCTGATTAGATCCTGCTCAGAAACTCTTCCTATTCGAGCCTCCTTTCGCAGGTTATTCATAGGTGTAGACAAAACAGTGGAGACTATCGAACGAGAAAGCTCTCTAATTGTTCTCTTATCTTCTGCGCCTAACTTTGCTGAAAAAATGGACATCGCCTTATCCAGTTCAGCCTCTCGTAACACATCAACCGACCTGAAAACTGAATCGATTAACTGTTCTACTCTCTTACTTTTAAGAATATCCACAAATGATTTGGCCTCCTTATCGATAATCTTCTCTGCAGAAGTTATCTCGTTTTTTCTAAGTTTGAGATTATCTTCTGCTATTTCGGCGATCTGATCCATATTAATTAATTTGATTCCCTTAATGGTGCTAATTTGGTCCTCAACGGTCCTAGGATTCGAAAGGTCGAAAACCAGCATCCCTTTATTTCTTGTTGACATCGCTTTGCTGATCCTTTCATAAGTGATCAAGAAATAGGGTGCTGTAGTCGATACGAAGACTATATCATAGCCAGTGAGACCAGATAAAGCACTTTCAAACGCTATAGGATATCCGCCGGCTGTATCTGCGAAAGATTTTGCTCTTTCAAGAGTTCTACTTGTAATCATAAATCTAACCTCCCTCTGCCTTAATGACTTTGCAACCAGACTAGCTCCTTCCCCGGACCCAATTATCAGTATGCTTCTACTTTTGAGATCATCGAAATAATTCTCAGCGATGCCAACAGCCACAGAACCAATCGAGACGTTACCCTTGTTCAATCGAGTAGTTGTTCTTACTTTACTTCCTGTTTTGAGAGCCTTTGTGAATATTAATGAGAGATTCGAACTGGAATGTCCGTTGTTCCTTGAAAATTCAAAAGATCTCCTTACCTGTCCCAATATTTGATCCTCTCCGATTACTAAAGAGTCTAGACCAGAAGTTAGCCTCAAGAGATGCAGAATGGCTTCTTGTCCAAAGCTTATCTCTACATTAACGGAGAGGTCCACTTTTGATAGGCCTGTGACCGCTGACCAAATATCTAATATTTTTTGTTCATCTTCCGTTTCAGCTGACGATAAAAAAATTTCTACCCGATTGCATGTTTGCAAAATAACACACTCACTATCAGGAGAAATCTCCCTGAATCTAGCATAAGCTGTATTAACATTCTTAAACGTGAACCTTTCGAGAAGATGAATGGGAGCCTTCTTGTAAGTGATTCGAGCATTAAAAAATCGGTGTTCTCGACATAGGGGCTCGAATTGTGTCATTTAGCTTCTTTTAGCTCCCAAGAGTTTATTAATGCAACTAATTCCTGTCGAGCATCATCGATACGGTCTTCTTTAATAAGGTTCTGGATAGTAGCATTGTTAATGACAGAGTACAGGAATTCCTTTCTTTTAGAGACTGTGGGTATTCTTGTCCTAATCATTCTCCTAGCGGCTTCTTGGAGTCGTATGTTTTCAATATCCGACTTACTCACTAATCTTTTTAAAACCCTTTCTACTTTAATCCTAATTCGTCTGGCAACTATTGGACTTCTTCCGGAGGTAGATATGGCTATTTGAAGGATCCCTTCAACATTAATTATAGAAGCATATGAGAAATCGCTAACGGATGGGTCATCGACTGCATAAGACAATGCCCCCTTTAAACTAGCCTCTTTAGATATTGCACGATTGAGATGTTTGTTATTAGTGCAGGCCAAAATTAGGAATGGATTTTCATAATCCTTGAGAAAGCTGGTATCTTTAACGTGCTCTTTTCGTAGTAAGAGTTTTCCCTTATCTCGTAGTCCCTTGATAATCTTATTAAGGCGGTTTGTGATCAGAATTATTTCACAATTCTGATCTTCTAGCCCTCTCAACTTTCTTAAGCCTTCTGTTCCTCCGCCTACAATAATGACTTGCTTCCCGTTTAGGTTCAAATCAACTAGCAATTATCGCACCAGGATAGACAAGGAACAAGACGTAAGTTTTACTATTTAATTGTTGCATCCGATAAAATCGATTTGAGCTAAATCCGTGTTTCCATTTAGGGGAATAGAATTTGATACTAAATTTTTCTATCGGTAGGCTCAACAAAGCCAGTGATCAGATAGACCATCTCTTTTTCAGGTCTTACTCGTTGCATATGGTAGATTCAATTGGCCGATTCATATTACAATAATCTTTCGCCTAAGACTAATTAAGAATGTATTGCTTACCAGTATTAGCCCTTGAGTGACAACGATGCTCCAAAGACAACGCTAGATCTTTGTTCCATAGAGGAGATAGGAATCGCCACTAGAACGCATCTTGAAAACTCGGGATTTAGGTCACTTAAAGATTTGGTTGTAAGAGGACCGGTTGATATTTCGGAAGCTACGGGAATGGATATCGAAAAATCAGCTGTTCTTTGCAACCGGGCTCGACAAAGACTTGAGGAAGCGGGCATATTAGAAAAAAGCTTTGTAACAGCACGCAAATTGTACAATAAACGACTTACTGCGGAACGAACGTCAACAGGTTCTAGAAACCTCGACACCTTACTTGGAGGAGGAGTGGAGTCTCGGGCTGTCACAGAAATTTATGGAGAATATGGAACTGGCAAGACACAAATATGTCACAGCTTGTGCGTGATGGTAACTCGCGACACTGCCCATGGAGGGTTGGGCGGAAAAGCAATCTACGTAGACACTGAAAGTACCTTCAGACCTGAGCGCATTGTTTCCATATGTAGTGCAAGAAATATTGAACCTAATGATGTCCTCGATAGCATCATTGTTGCTAAAGCATACAACTCAGCGCACCAGGAATTAATAATAGATGAAACAGGTCCAATCATTGATGCCAATGGGGTCAAGCTTGTTATCGTGGATTCGGCAGTTGCACACTATAGAGCGGAATTCTTGGGTAGGGCGACTCTCTCAGAAAGGCAGCAGAAACTAAATAAATTTATGCACATCCTTTTAAGAATCTCTGAAACATACGGCGTTGCTGTTGTAATTACGAACCAGATTCAATCATCACCTGATTCAATTTTTGGAGACGCCTTCAAACCGGCAGGCGGCAATGTAGTCGCCCATACTAGTACATACCGTATCTATCTGAAACGCTCAGGTAGGAATAGAGTTGCAAGGATGGTGGACAGTCCTTATCACCCAGAAACTGAGGTGCTTTTCTCGCTTTCAGAAAAGGGAGCTACAGATCCAGAACAATATTGATTGTTGTATGCAGTTACTATTAAATTAAGGCCTGCAAATAGAGGAAACAAAATGCCTAGTTCACATGGCTATAGGAGGAAGTCTCGCTCGGTTATGACGCAGAGTAATGTTCCAAAGGGATTATCCTATCTGCTCGCTGAATACAATCCCGGTGACAAGGTAATCATCACAATAGATCCGAGGGAACACAAAACGACCCCACATAGAAGATACCATGGTAAGGTTGGAATAGTATTGCAAGTTGGAAGAAGGACATTAAAAACCTCAGTACTTATTGGCAAGAAGCAGAAAATCTTACAAACTAGGCTTAACCACGTAAAACATCTGACGGCTGTGAATTAGATTAATGACAGAGATTGAAAAGAAAGAAATAATCACATTACCTGAGGTCAAGGAGATTTTGGAGAAGGTAAAACCTGATGAAATGGACCAGATCCAAAGATGGACATTTGATTTTGTAACAAGATTCTCCAAACTCGATGCAGAAACCTCACGTAAGATGGTAGAGGAACAAATTAAGGATTGTGAATTGAGAGAAGAAGAGGCAGTCGAATTAGTTAACATAGTACCCAAGTCACTTGAGGAACTGAGATCATTTACATTTGGATGGAAAAAACTGATCTTGACCAATACTCTGGAAAAAATGCTAGACATCTTGAAAAAGAAAGCTGAAGGTTAAATATTTAGCCATTACTCAATTAAATGGGAATTAGACCATTGTCAATGTCTGTAGACAGATCCGATCGTACTTATAGAAGTGATGATAGTTACGCACATCATCACCAACCTCAACGTAAATACGAAGAGTATGCATACATACTGGATTTTACACAACGCGGAAAATCCTCCACTGTAAGAGGTCGCGAGGGTGTAATAATACAAGCAATTGGCGAAGAAAGACTCACATTGTTAGAATTACTTGGATACGGAAACGCAACTTTCGAAGTAGGAGAACGGCTCTATATCGGAAGGGATGGTAGAGAAAAGATCATCAGCGTTCTTGGAAGATTAGAATACTCAAATATATCTCAGACTGCTAAAAATGAACTCCTAGCCACAGTCGAAAAAATTGTGTTGGAGAGTGAAAAGAGATTTATTGATTATGTAAATATTGCCCAACCTGTAACTCCTAGAATTCACGCTCTGGAGCTTATCCCCGGTATAGGGAAAACCTACATGATGGCGATAATTAAAGGGAGGGAATCTAAGAAGTTCGAGTCTTTCCAGGATATCCAGGACAGGATTGGCTTAAAGGACCCTGCTAAACTGATAGCAAAGAGAATCGTTGAAGAAATAACCGGTGAGGCTCGTATGAATTTATTCGTGAGAAGATGAAACTAACAGGTCCAAACTCGCTAGGGCAGCACACACTCACCGATTTCGTGGTTATGGAACAAATCATTCGAGAAGCAAATCTAACAAAAACCGAAAAAGTTCTCGAGATCGGTGCGGGAGAGGGAGACCTCACGTCGCAGCTTTGCAGGAATGCAGATCAAGTGACTTCCCTTGAAATTGACAGAGCCAAGTTTGAGTTTACGAGGCTAAAATTGGCGAAGTGTAAGAATCTGCACTTGCTGAATGTAAATCCTTTTAGTTCTAACTCGATGAGCTTTGAATTTGATGTTTGTGTCTCTAATATTCCCTATTCAAGGAGTAAGGAGATTATACTGTGGTTAAGCAATCAAAAGTTTAACAGGGCAGTAATTATGGTGCAGAAAGAATTCGCAAGAAAACTCAGTTCAAAGCCCGGTACGAAGTCTTATAGGGCGATTTCCGTAATATGTGAATATTGTTTTACAGTTAAAGAGTTATTCGAGGTATCAAGTACCTCATTCAGCCCACCACCGGCGGTCTCATCCCAAGTTATCAAACTGGTGCCCTCAGGAAGACAAATATCCTACAATGTAAAGAAGAATATAGAAGTATTATTTTCACAGAGAAAAAGAAATGTTCGCAAGGTTGCCTCAGTTCTTGGTCTTAAATCTGGTTCAGACTTGTCAAAGAGAATATGTCAGTTAAGTCCACATGAAATAGTAGATTTAGCGAGCAGGATCAGCATCTAGAGCTACACTGCCCTGGAAGCCATTGGCCGACAAATAGAATGAAGATGATTTTTGTCTTAACAGAATTCAGACAGCTGATTGAATTGCGGTGTGACTCATAAAATTCCCAAATATCAACCGTCTGACGACACCTACCTTATGCTGGACTCGTTGGTGGGATATCGAGGAAAATCAGCACTAGAGATTGGGGTTGGGTCGGGCATTATCCTTAAAGAACTTTGCAAAAGCTTTTCCGTTGTGGTTGGGACAGATATTGATCTTGATGCATTGTCATGTTGTAATCAATTAAACCGCATAGATGCTGACCTGATTTGTTGTGATGGAGCAAAAGTACTTGCGCCCTTCCAGAAATACGACCTTATCGTTAGTAATCCCCCATATCTTCCCACCGAGGGCAATGATATTTATGACAAAACCATTTACGGAGGAATGGCAGGTTCGGACGTAGCATTGGAATTCATCAGCTCTGCAATCAATCTGTTGAGCCAGCATGGTGCGATTTTGATTCTCCTTTCGAGTCTGTCTAACTTACCTCATGTCTACAACGTGATAGCAACTTTGGGACTATGCAGGAGAACAATTTCAACGAAAAAACTGTTCTTTGAATCTCTCTCGGTAGAGGAGATACGATTCTTTCCGTCAACTATTTAAGAATAGTCCCAGTTCAGAAGAGTTCTATTCAAGGATATTGGGGTCATTTCCTCAGTAGCTTAGAAGATCTCCGTGAAATTTCAGCGGTCATACGGGATAAAGACGATTCACCCCCAAGGTCATATGTTACATACTTTCCCTCTGCAATTATTTTTTCGGTAGCCTCAAAGATTGCGTTAGAGATCTCTTTTTCACCTAGATATCTTACTAACCAAGCGCCGGAAAGGATAGAAGCTACAGGATTCACCTTATCCATTCCAGAGTATTTGGGTGCACTTCCATGTGCAGGCTCAAACATCGCATAACTCTCCCCTAAGTTACCAGAATATACATTACCGATTGAACCTACATGACCTGAAGCACATTCTGATATGATATCCATAAATAGATTTGTACTTAGAAGGATATTTCGGTTAAATCGTTCAGGATTTTTGACGAGTTGTTGAGTCATGTTGTCCACATAATACTCTTCTACTTCAATGTCTTGGAACTGATGACTGATTTTTTCAACAGAGTTCCAAAATATTCCGTCCGTTTCCTTCAAAATATTCCGCTTTGTCACCGCTACTAACTTCCGATATTCACGTTCTTTTGCCAGCTCAAACGCCTTTAGAGTCACTCGTTCGCATCCTTTCCTTGTTATCTTTCTTACTGCAATTGCAGATTCATCGCTAGTTCTAAATTCTATCCCTGCATACAGACCTTCGGTAGCCTCTCTAACACAAAGGAAGTCAAGCTTTCGATCCAACTGCCGATATGTCTTGATAGGCCTTACATTTGCATAGAGTTCAAATCTTTGTCTTATGCTAACTGCTACGCTGCGAGGGGCATCTGGATTTGGAACAGTCGTAGTCGGGCCTTTAAAGCACGCGTCACTTTGTTTGAGAAGTTTCCATACCTCATCCGAAATATATGAATTACCGCCCGATTTCATCCACCATTCAGAACCGGCGTCGCAGATGACGAATTCGACCTGGGAATTACATGATTTCAATACATGCAACACAGCCTCGACAAGTTCTGGGCCCGTTCCATCACCCTTTATCACAATAGCAGTCTTGCCTGTCAAAGAGACTAAATCAGAAAGAATTGTTCCAGTATTATATTTATTTTGAATTTAATTCTATTCGGCTTACCATGTTGTCTCTAAAAGGAGGCGCGTCGCTAGCGTTCTTAACATTTGTAAATTCATTTTGATCTGAATAATACGAATAAGAAATGTAATAGCCATTGAGATTAAGAATCCGTTCTGAAAACGCTCCTGTTGAATTATCCATGATCGGGATGGTTGTATTGTCTGGCGAGTATATTTGCATAAAATCACCCAATGTAAGCCTAATTGGTCTCACATATTCAATGTGAATTAGGTTGCCTTGCGTGTCAGTGTGAATGGTTCTGAGACATGCTTTACCATCCACAGTATCATTGCCGATCCCCGCTGGAAGCATTTTCGGTTCACCATTAACGAATACTTCCACAGTAGAATGAATACTGAATGTGTCTACGTTATGCCCCTTCAGGCAGACTTCGAGAGGAGTTGGTGGGGGTGCAAAAAGAGGAATTATTACCAGTGTTACAAGAAGAGATGCACCCATAGCCGCCGGCGGGATGAGCAATTCTTTTTTACCTAGCCTTCGTCTCGGTTTCTCCTCTTTTACCTTCCGTTTAGGCATTTCACGATTCCACGAGGAATGTGGTACGACCTGTTATTAGTGCTTTTCCAGCTTATTCCAAAGTATTATAGATTTGACCAAACGTCTACTGGGTGGCCCTACAAATACAAATTTTCGTACGAATTTCGTATTACGGCGATCAAAGTAACTATTAAGTCAATTCACAAATCAAGCTCGACCACGCCTTTGTTTTGTCTTGCTTCACACTCAACAATATCTTTGAGAATGAATGATTCAAATCGAAGACAATACACTTGAAGAAATCTATGATAGTCGATCTTATTGTATCATTAGCGTAACAATAGCTTCAAATTACCTACCTGGAGGGAGGGCATTCTGTATTAGTTTCGAATTTGTTCAAAAAGGTATTATCGCTCGCATTCACCGAATTGAATCCGTCTATATGGAACTTATGTTACCATTTGAACCTGTGCGTGGATAAAATGTATTTAAACTCAGATAAATCTCATTTCAGAATCGATCCACTTTGTTAAGAATGAGAAGATGGTACTCGATTTACCGTAAATGAGTAGCTAACCTGATACGGGCTATCAATACGCTAGATTTGGACCTATTTGATTGGTCTTAAGAATTTATATATAAGCAAAAGTCGCTCTTGACTGGTAATTGGTAGAAAGAAGGGGGAGCACGTCGAAAAATTTTCCCAATAAAAAAATCGTCTTTTTTGTTGTTCTGGCCATCATCGCAGCTATAGGTTTTTCATTGGCTTATACTTCTATTATCAGTACAGGTCCGTCCTCAGAAGGTAATGATGATGTCTCCAAACTCGTCACAGGATCTAGGGCTGACGCGGTGGAAAAATTCAACGCCCAATTCTGTGGACTAAACTCACATCCTAATTCAAGCTATCTTGTTGTCGAATATTATCTTCCAGCCCTCTGTGAGATGCCATTAGCCATCGGTATAGATTCCGAGGGCAAAAATATTTGGTACGTCTCCACAAAGAATGGTACGCTGGGTAGCTACGATATTAATTCCAACATATTTGGAGAAGTGCATGAAATCCCAAGTTGGCCCGCTAGAGCCAACCCGACAATGTCCTCACAGACTTGGGATCTTGACATCGACAATAAAGGGGACATCTGGTTTACTGATGAACAACAGAATTCGCTATGGAGATTTTCAAATGACACAAACTCCTTTGAAATGTTTCCGGTACCAGAGAAGCCCGAAGCGTTCGGAACTACGTATCCAGTTTCCATGGAGATAAATAGTAATGGTAGTAGCGTTTACTTTGTTGGGATAAGATCTCCATCCATCTGGATAGGTAACACATCTCAGATGAGGAACGGTACAGCTGAAGGAATAGAACGGATAGAAATTCCGCTTGACTCATTTAAGGGAATAGACCCAGATCTAGTAAGCACTGGCTCGATTGTCTTGGATGAGGATAATAATAGGTTGTTTGTTTCGTTGCTTGCTTTCAACACTAAAGGGGAGATCTTGGGTTATGATCTTAGGAATAATACCTTCACTTCTTATGAAATGCCAGACGACATAACCTCTCCAGTAGGATTAACACTCGACCTCAATGATAACTTATGGGTTACTGACCATGGGACTAGTATTTTTTATAGGCTTGACCCTGCCTCCGGCGACGTTACGAAGTTTACAACCTCTACCGCATCTCCGAGAACTTTAGGACAACCCACAACTATAGACGCGGCCTATACGTTGCCATACTGGGTAAAGACAGGAGCAAACGGTACGATCTGGTTTAACCAGCATACCGGAAACAAGATGTCGAGTTTTGATCCAAACAATCTGACCCTCACTGAATATTGGATTCCATCCCAAAACAAGCTATGGGGACCATGCCAAAATAATACCAATCAATGTGGTATAAGTAACGCCTTGCAATTTGATGTAAACAAAAACGATGAAGTATGGTTTTCAGAATGGTCTGAAAATAAGATCGGTACGGTGTTGACGGAGAGAGTATTGCCTATATCCGTTTCTGTTTTGCCTAATAACATCACTTTGCAAAGAGGCGGAAATGAGGAGATAAAAATAAACGTTACTTCAAATATGAATACTAGCCTTACGGCAGACATGCTAGCAGCAGGAACCTTTACCACAACAGGTAATCTCGGTAATCTCTCAGGACTTTTTAGCGAGAATTCGATTAGATTAGATCCGGGGCAAACAAAGCAAATAAGCCTCATCATAACGCCAACGAAGGAATTAGAATCAGGAGATTACACGCTCATGGTAGGAGCGGAGACCAGTGATGCATCAGTGCTTCGAGCAGTCCCCATCAGGATACAGGGATGAATTAGAGAGTCTGTTGGGTTATGAATTTGGTAGTGTTACCCTTTTAAGATAGGCGCGCTTTCATGGAGTAGCAATAGCACAACATTCCGTTCTTTCGATTATGTATATTTGAAATCCCATTAAAAGTCAAGGTATGAAAACATATGGCAAGCTTTTGTATTCAAATCATTTACCCAAACTAGTAAAATTGAAACAATTTTTTCAAAGATATTTTTGAATTTGAAGAGAAAACGAGCTCAGTCTCTGCTCCTGAAATCATAAATAAATTAACTATTCATTTTCGATTCAATGCAACCATTCAAGATAATTAGTCGGACCGGGCCGCACTAAGACTCTAACTGATAGTATTTCATAGGCGATTTGCTCTGTTGATGTTCATCAAATACCGCATGCTTAAAGGCCTTTTCTAAATGCTTCAATATACGAATTGCTCCCTATTCTTCTTCCTTTTGTTCATTTTGGCGGAGCTGAGTTAATTTTGTTACAGTCAAACACCCAAGCTTACCCGCAGCTACCCTTAAGGCTTGCTTGGCGAGTTGGAGGTTTTCAGCGCTCACGTATGCCTCATACACAGTGTCCCCTGGTTTGACCCTAGCAGCCAGACCCATTGCCTTGCCAAAAGCCCTTCTCATGCCCTCTTGTAA
>JBOGPP010000070.1:0-4881 GCA_050748485.1 Nitrososphaeraceae archaeon
TGACCGTCAGTTTCGTTATTACTCAAAGCCTCTTCTGCAACTTACCAGCAGCGTCTTTTCCATAATCCTCAAAGCATGGAATATTAATTAATCACAAGTCAATTATGTTTACAGTAATTGTCTTCAGAGAATCCCAATTATTTTTGTCAATTTGGGGGTCATAATTCGACTATTAACACAGAACTGAATCATAATTAAAACAAGAGATCACCGAACAATCATTACAGGACATCGTGCATACGACAAAACAGCTGACGCAACACTTCCTAAAAGCATTCTTTTAAAACCTGGTCTTCCTCTAGTCCCCATTACTATAACATCTACATTTTCACTCTCAGCATAGTTGAGAATTGCATTTTCCACCTTAGAGAAGGGGTCTTCGATAATTTCTGATCTAAATTTTCCCTTCACATATTCTGCTTTTTTCAAAACACCTAACATTGTTTTTTCGACCTCGTCTAACCATTTTCTTGCTTCTCTCCTTTTTTCTTCCAATATGTTATCATGTGAACGAGTCCCAGGCTGAATAAGGAAACTTCCGTATGGTAGAGACATCAGATCAATTACCGTCAAACCAATTAAATCTGAGGCAAATGTGCTGGCAAGACTGATACCATAACGAGCGGCCTTCATTGAAGTCGCCGATCCATCTATTAGAAGCAATATCTTCCTGATATTTTTTATTCTGGTATTAGACATCATGAACCCCTCTATAATAGTAATACGATGTATCTGAATAATTAGCTCTGCGCAAACTCAAAAATGTAGGCCTTCAAATATAATATTCTAACATCCTTTCGATTTCATCCTTAGCTACTTCGTCATTTGGAAATTCATCATATCTTGCAAAATCAAGAGGAGTAATTATTCCAACAAAGTGTTTTGAACCGGATTTATCATTTATACTGTTATCATCAATAACAAGCAAGTGTCTCACATTATATCGTAACATCGTATCAGCGGCAATTGCAGGGGTAGATGTGGAACCAATCGTGATGAGAGGCACTGACATTATCTGCTTTATTGTAATTGCACTTGTAAATATATCATTAATACATACTTTGGTGACTAAATCTCGCTCGGTGACCAAACCCTGTGGTTTACCATCTCTGTCGACTACTATCAGCGAGCTGACATCCTTATCCTTCATTCTTTTAGCTGCGTCCTGGACGGAAGCCAAATACTCAATAATCTCTAGTCTTTTCCTCATAATATCTCTTACAGTCGTGGCCATCTATACGAAATGATAATCATCTTCAACTTTTAAGGATATTGACGATATCATCGATCCAACGTCAGGAACTCAACATCACTGCCATTCTGTAGACTTGCTCTCAACTTTGTTCAAACCACTGTTCATAAAATAGACAACTGGTATTGTCAACTTAAAGCATCTCTAACAAATATTTACCATAACTATCTCGCCTGCAATTCACATTAAATGGGACAAATAGCGTATATATGTTCAAGTGTATTAACATTAAGTTGGCACGATCTGATAATTTTGCCATAGAGAAGGGCAAAGCAGAAAAAGGAATAAACTGGATGAATACTTATGCCGCCACGAGAAACAAAAAGTTCAACGTAAAGCTTAACGGCTATACCCTATCAACTGTAAACTTTGGAAATTTTGAAGTAATTTCATGGGAAGGAGAATGGTCTGCGGCCCGTCAGATAATAGTTAAAGCCTCCAGCAAATTGAATATGAAAATAGTTGAAGCCGGATATCATTCCAAATCTAACATCCTGGAATCATTTCTTGGACTCGGTAAAGAATATGGTAAAGTATACAGTGGCGGAGTACTCATGGGTAACGTCGTATTAGGAACAAAGGGTGGAAAAATCATCGCCGATTCTGAAAAGTTAGTCTAGGTTGCTATGGTGATGATTGCAGCTATAACAATTCATATCAAGTATACGAGTCCAAAAATATTATCACTATTCTCAATTGAAGTTTCTTACAGTAGATTCCCAGTCTGGAATTCTAACATTCTTTCAATTACTTCGCTTCCCTGCCTACAAGATCTTTTTTGATGCGGAGAAATTCTTCCTCATTCAATACTCCTTGTTCTTTTAGTTTTATAAGTTTGGTCAATTCATCTGCGATCGAATAACTGCCAATATGATTTGATTGGATGGACAAGGCGGAGTAATTTTCTTTTTCAGTGTTGTGAAGGCCTTCTATTCCCTTTTGATGCATTCCAAAACGAATTACTTCTATTAAATCCTGTGCCTTCACTTTCGGGATCGCTTGCATCACACCTTCATTATCGTTGTTTCCATGTATAATTCCATGTATCATACCTAACTTTTTGGAACCAACTAAGGCAGGAGCTTCGAATCTTATAGTAGATGAGAACAATCCTTTTTCAAGCTTAATACTTGTAATAACGTCATATGGGATATCAATTAGGTTTTCTTTTATGCCTAACATATATGGGTCTCTAATAATTAATCGCTTTTCCGTCGCATAAATAGTATTAGGCGTAACATAGGAACCTCCAGGCAAGATTCTCGATTGACGAGCAACAATTATCACATTCTCATCTGGATTTAGTACGTCTCGAATTTTTCTAATCGCGTTCAAATCATCACTGTTGAGTGGCTGAATCGAAAATTTTTCACTTGTTCTCATGACTAGGTCTTTAGTATTATCTAGTCTCTTTTCCAAACCAAACAACTTCTAGCTTACACATTGATATCTTAATACTTATTTAAGAACTACGAAGAAATGATCCCTGTAAATATTTTGTCTACATTTCATAAAAGACTGTATGCACTTCGCAACAGAAAATTCGTGTCAAGATTCATCATTCTCAACTGCTTTTTACACTCATTATTAATCTTTTTAAGGGTTGCATGTTAAAGTTAAGAGACTACCTCGATGATCGACATAGCGGAGAAAGTGAAAAATATAGATGTAACAAATTTGATGACCAAACGAGTAATAACTGTGTCAGACGACCAACCTTTACAAGAGGCGTCCAAATTGATGTATCAGAATAATATTGGAAGTATAATAATACTCAAGAGCAATGACGAAACTGGGAGTGAAAGCGTTCCTATAGGAATCGTTACAGAAAGAGATATTGCCGGAATAGTGGGATTCGCATCGACATTTTCTCCTACGATGCCAATACCCGAAGTAATGAGCAAACCATTATTGACGACAACTACGAGTTCCTCGTTAAAAGAAGCTGCAGATTTGATGCAACAAAATAATATTAGGAGGCTTTCGGTACTAGATAGTAAAGGGAAACTAGTAGGAGTTGTTACTGCAAAAGATATACTTAAATCAACTATGGATATTCTGAAGAAGATTATGGTTGAACAGGATTTTATGACCTTAGCATTTTAATTGATGGTGATAACACTCGTAATTGTTAATAATTAAAGAAGCCAGTAACAAACGAGCTTCATAGGCAGTACATACGCAATAGTAAGTAGTGATTTAGGTGGTTCTTTCTCTAAAATAGCTATCTTGGAGTGAAGCCACTTCAAGACGTTTGCAAGTTAAAAACTCTGAACCCCTATATCTGCAATAGCTTTGCAAAAATTCTGTTTGCAAACACTTGATTGAGCGATAGGCAATATTCCGATCTTTTATCAGTACGATAAAACAAGAAGGCGTAAAAGTCTGGCCGGGTGGCGGGTCACGCGTTTATACTACATAGATGAACAATTTGAGATTGGACATTTATTCTTGTTCGCCATGGAAGGTTGCATCACCTGTCTTTTAAAAAAGATTGGCTATGATCTTCTTTAGACATCATGTCATTACGAATCAAATACGTTTCACGGTAAGTGTACTTATTGGTACCAAATATGGAATGATAACTAGTTTCCTATCGATCAGTAGGAAATCACTAGTGATATCTTAACACTTCCACTCGTGGAAAAAACGTTATCAATTATAGGAAACTTCCAGTGGAAAATGGGAAGTAGGACGACCGATGAATAACTACTATCACCATAGCCACGGTCGCCCCACCTAGTCTAATACACGACAGCGAGTTCCTCAAGAGTGATTTAAAGGCTCAACTGTCAGCAGCCATTTTCACAACATATTATAAAAACGATTTATCAGAAAAAGGTAGGAAGGCCAAGAGAATTTGTGCCGATAGTCCTGGCCGCCCTACCTAACCATGCATAGGAACCTAATATTTGTTCGGAGTTCATAATAAAAGGCATTCCGGAACATGGTTAATCTCAATTTTACGATTATAAGACAATAATATGTAATCAATAATAAGCGTCTGAATATATGCAAGAAAGTAAAAAAGGTCCATTTTGAAAACCATAAGTTATCGTGTTATTCTAACAATAGTTTTGGCAGCAATAACATATTTCTACACCGAAAATTTAGTGCAAACCTCCGGTATTACGATAATATTTTCTGTCACGGACACAATAATTTATTACGTGCATGAACTGATTTGGACAAGAGTAACATTATCATAAAAACTAACTTAGGAATAGGTAGACGACCAATGAGTGATATTGTCATAGGCGTGGTCGCCTACCTTCTGTTTGAAGTATCAAAATATGATATTCAAACTATTAAAGACTTTTAGTATTTTTAAGAAAGGTAGGCAAACCAGGATTCCCTTACCGTACTGGTATTATAATTACACTTAAGGTTGCGAAAGGTTCTCTCAAATGTAATAGATATTCTGAAAGTATCCATCTTTGGGTATTTTTATATTATTTGCTCCAGAGTATTAATAAGGAACGGAGTCATGGTAGTATTTAGAAAAAAAACATGGGTAGATGGAAATGCCTGTGGTGCTCTAAAGTCTTGGAAGGTGATTCCTTTATGGATCTAATTGCGGCGAGCACGAAGGAGGAAGGTGGACAACACGTACACGGCTGGGAAAATAT
>JBOGPP010000071.1:0-19914 GCA_050748485.1 Nitrososphaeraceae archaeon
ATAGCTCAGCTTCGAGATTCCAGAGATAATATGGAAAAAATCTATGAAAAGCGAATAGGCGTCTACCAGTTTGCAAAAGAGAATCTTTTGTGGGAGAACTTTGAACAGAATATTTTCGATGCGTATAGGGCAGCTTAGAAAGAAAATTATATTGATAAGTAGTTAATCTATCCTCATCTGAACCTATATAGTGGGTATAAGAAAGAAAACTGGTGTTGTAATTAACAATAATTATTATTGGTTCTGTTAACTTCATGGGCCATAAACTATGGTGTTAACCGTCGGGCCATGGAGCACGTAATTCATTTAATCTTCTTATCATGTCGGTCGAATTCGTCCTGAACTGGTCCAACTCATTGTTTTCGATCAAACAATCTACTCGTTGAATGCCATTTTCAATTGGGCAATGCTCATATGGTGTATCTGGAATGTAAAAAATCTGGGGGTATTGATGAATGGCATGTTGATTGTCTAATCCCACACTATTGTCTAATGGTATTTCATCATGGCTAACATATCGAATAATAAAATCCGCTACCTGGGCAAAGTGACGCATTGGTGTTTCATTATGTCTCGCGTAGCGCTTTAAAAAATATAAAGCATATGGTGCGCCGGTTCCATTCGCGGTTGGCTCGGTTATTGGGGTACATCTTCCATCAGGTTCAAATAAAAATAAACTCGATAAACTTTCAGTGGAATGTATGCCTTTTCAAATTTTAATCGGTACAGTCATTCAGACAATAGTCCGGCAAAAATTAATTCTGAATTAACACTCCAAAGAGCTGTTACCAACTCCTTAACAATGGGATCATGAGAATATATAAACAGTCTGACAATCAAAAAGAAATGAATGAGAATTTAATATTTATTGGTGAAGATAGAATAAATCACACACCAATCAATGAAAATATCACTTTGAATGTAGGTGATGCATTTGATATTGTGGGTCAAACATCCCTTGTAAGTGAATCTAATCCATCTGATGAAATTAATATGAAGGCATACAATGTAACACTCAACAATAGAAGCAATCAATCTGCAACAGTTTTAGTTAATGTAGGTGAGTTGCATGATGATTGGACAATACTAGACAATACTGTTCCTTTCGTACGAAAGGATGCATCGACAGTAGAATTCTCAATTCCAATACAAGTTAACTCTCAAACAAGTATCGCATACAGTATTCAGACTATAATTCAAGGTGAATTAGTAAATGGAACTCTTTATCCCGGTTGTTTTTATAGATGATGACAAACTTTTTGTTGATCAATTAAGATATTTCGGATCGAGGCCCATAAGTATATGAATCAGTAAAATAGATCTTTAAAGAGTCATGGTTAGGAGAAAAGCAAGCCGAATAAAAAGTACGATTACCTCCCAAAATAAAACTAAGAGAACAAGGAAAAGAACAAAAATTTCACCTGTGCAAGGAAAAGTGACTACTAGACCTAACAAAAAAAATCAAAGATCGGTCAAGCAACCCGGAATGGATACTTCACGATCTCGTAAATCGGTTAGGAACTCAAATATCAAATTAAACAAGTCCGATAGAATTCATAAAACAGTAGGAGCACCAAAAAAAACCACAAGGACAAGGACAAACCCTAAGAGAGAAAAATCCATATATGTTAAAAGATCTAGCGGTCGGCAAGAAAAATTCGACTCGGATCGAATGACGCAGACAGTAAGCCGATCTGGAGTACCGTTTCTCATGGCTAGAGATATAACAAAAAAAGTTGTACGCAAGATAGGTCGCAGGCAAAAGAACAAAGAGATGAGCAAAAATTCAAAATCAACTAAAAACTCAAATTCGCAAAGGAAAAAAGTGGCAAAAGAAGTGATCATCCCAGGAAATGAAATTAGAAGTATGATCAGCGAAGAGCTTCGAAACCGAAACAGATCAGATATTGCTGGATCATATGAGGGGCAAAGTCCAAGTAACCCCAGATTAGAGCGAGACGAAAGTATCGATCCTACGGTACCTTCTCTACACAACGTTACTACCCCAAAAACCAATATTATTCATGATAAGAGCAAATATGGTGGGGTATAATGTCTTGACTTCGGTAACCGATTTTTTCCTTTCTTAAATCAAGTATTAGCTTTGCTATTCTGTTATTGATTTCTTATTCGCTCACTCTAATGACATCATTTGATTACTACTAATATACAATCGTTTGTCCAGTTTTCACGTGAAGGCCAGAAATCGCTTTTGCCTACTAGGGTGTAGATGAAAGGATGTGCAGTCGAGCTGATTTGACCAACTTAAGTGTTTCACCGCCTTTACGCTCTTTCTTTTCAAGCCGGATGAGACGCGATCCACCAATCCTAAAGGCCTTTCATTAGTTCGATGCACTCTCAGCAGCCATAACAGTAAAATACTATCTTGAACATTCAAATCTGAACAAAAGTTGACTTCTGATAATGATCATCTGGATGAAGAATCAACAAGAAATAATGATTCTCTCTTTAGCTTCAAATACACTGAATCAGGTGGTTTGAGCAACAAGTATCTTCTAATCTCGTATGATTCAGCAACGAAGGAAATTAAAGCTTCTACAGATATGACAGGTTCAAACATGGCACAGAAGACGCTGACTTATTCAGATGAGGAAACATTAAGAGAAAGTTTTAAAGGAGATAGATTCTTTGGATTTGATGCCGACTATCCAGCTGGAAAAGACACAGAAAAGGATGATAGCAGTGTATTGTCATTCACACTTATCGTAACAATAGGGAGCAAGGTCCATACTGTGATGTGGACTAATAAATCAAAAGAGATTCCTGATGAATTGACTCAGATCAAAGGCAAAATTAAAGAGATAGTTTCGAGCAAGAAAATGATTTGACATTATTGCATGTGCACTTGTACTCATCATCTTTCCAGAGGGTTTTTCTAATATCTGTTGGCGTTTCGGTGAGTAGTTTGATTCATACTTCGTTGAGAACATGACTGAGAATGTAATTGGTAAGTGATGAAAATAAAAAAACTCCAAACACAAATAGAATCAACTAAACAGCTTTCATTCGTCTAAATGACAGCACTCCAACAGTTCCTAAAACTGCTGCTGAGAGCAGCAAAACACCAATGTTTAATGCGAATGAGTTCATTCCTGTTATTCCCAGCATTACCTCTCTCAATGCGCCTACTCCGTAAGTAACTGGATCTAGGGTAGTTAAAATAGAAAGCCATGTTGGAAGATTATTGAGAGGAAAAAGAGCTCCGCTTAGGAAGTAAAGAGGAAATACAACAAAGCTTACGATTAACTGAAAACCCTCCAAACTTTCCATATGACTTCCCAAAGTGAGACCGAGCGATGTGAGTGTGAATGAAAGAAGTAGGATTATAATAATAATAAAAACTATGGACAACGGAGTATAGTAAATTCCAATCACAAATCCAACTACTAACAATATAGCGGCTTGTATCAGTGAAGTAGTCATGCCTCCAAAAGCCTTCCCCAGGAAGATCGTAGTTCTACTAACGGGAGCTACCATCACACTTTTGAGAAAATCGAACTTTCTATCCCAGATTATATAGGAACCAAAGAATACTGAAGTGAATATAACTGACATGCAAATTATTCCAGGAAAAATGAACTGTTGATACCCTATATAAGAATCGGCTGCAAAATCCATTGTACCAAAGAAATCAGTTGTAGATCCAAATCCTTCTCCAATAACAAATAGCCACAGTAACGGAGTAAATGTAGATGCGATGAGCCTACTTTTTTCTCTTAAAAAGACTTTGAATTCCCTAAGCCAAATAGCGTATAGTTTACCTAATCCTACTTCTATCCAGCTCTTATTTATTACCATATTGAGCATATTTTTCCATAAACCCTCCTTCAGAATCATCCTCGTCCTCATCTTGTCCTTGTTTCTTTGTAATGTGTCTTTGTGCAAATTTAAGAAAAACATCGTTGAGAGTAGGACTTCTAAGTTCTACCGATTCTACCTCCGTATTATTGGCCTTATCTAATATTTTGAGAATAGCCGGTAGATTGTGGCTTGCATCATCTACATAAATGAGAACATTTCCGTTTTTTGCATCTAGTTCAACTTTACGCACAAAGTTACATTGTTTTAAAACACAGTCTATATTTTCTTTATCAACATGTTTGTTTGCAAACTCCATTTCTATTATCTCTCCTCCAAGTTGTTCTTTCAATTGCGTTGGTGAATCAAGAGCAATTATCATCCCTTTATCTATGATGCCAATTCTATCACAAAGAAAATCCGCCTCCTCCATATAATGCGTCGTAAGTATAAGAGTAATTTTCTCATCTTTTACTAATCGATTAATATATTTCCACATCACTTCTCTACTACTAGGATCAAGCCCAAGTGTTGGTTCATCCAGAAAGATTACAGTTGGTTTGTGAAGCAATCCTCTGGCTATTTCTAAGCGTCTACGCATTCCTCCAGAATATTTTTTGACTTGATCATCTTTTCTGTTGGTAAGGCCTACCAGTTCTAGTACTTCAGATATCCTTTTTTCCCGAAGGTCTTTCGGGACTGCGTATAGAAGTGAATGTAACTTCAAGTTTTCGTAGCCAGTAAGCATATCGTCACTACTTGGAGCTTGGAATACAATGCCTATACTAGATCTGACTTCGGAGGGATCTTTAATGATATCATATCCATTCACTGTTGCTGTGCCAGCAGTTGGTTTGATCAAGGTAGCAAGAATATGGATTAGTGTGGTCTTACCAGCACCATTTGGTCCTAGGAGTCCAAATACCTCATTATCAAATACTTCGATATTAATATCGTTAAGAACAGTTACATTATCATACTGTTTGAAAAGATTCTTAATGGTTATCAATATACGCCCTAAACCAATTGGAAATTCGGACTCTCGACATATATCCTCTTGTATTGCCTACTCTGTTATTAGTGTATCCTGAAGTATTTAATCTCTGTATATGGTGTCCAAAGATGATTCCTACAGGGATTTAGGTCGTATTGTATATGCGATATATATAAATATGAAAGTAACCATATATCGTATGACCAATATGGAATATAAGGAAGTGATCTTCACCACACAATGATACCAGTTTCAGAAGACTCTATCATTAATGCGGTTGAAAAAGTTAGCAAAAGTGTAGTCAACATAGCCAGCGTTAGGTTGATGCAAGATCAGCTTTTTAGAGTATTTCCGGTACAAGGAGTTGGCTCGGGCATCATACTTGACAATAAAGGGCATATACTAACAAATAATCATGTAATAGATGACAGCGAAAGGCTAAGGGTAACTCTTGGTGATTCCAAACAGGCGAACGCCAAGACGGTAGGTAAAGATCAGGTAACCGATTTGGCCGTTGTTAAGGCAGAGCCATTTGAACTCTACAGCAACGATGAGATGAGCTTTCAACCTGCAGATCTTGGGAACTCCGATGATCTTAGGGTTGGACAAATAGTTATGGCATTAGGCAACCCTTTTGGTCTTACTGGAGCGCCAACGGTTACTGCAGGAATTATCAGTTCACTAAATAGAAATGTGCAATTCGAGAATGGGATCTTGGAGTTGGTCCAAACTGACGCTGCGATAAATCCTGGTAATTCCGGTGGCCCACTAATTAACACAAGGGGAGAAGTAGTTGCAATAAACACGGCAAAAATACCATATGGACAAGGAATAGGGTTTGCTGTTCCTATCAATACGGTAAAATCAATATTAGCTGAATTGATAGAGGATGGACAAGTATCAAGACCATGGTTAGGCATAAGTACAATAAAGATAGATCCAAAGATAGCCAGATTCTACAGACTACCGATTGTGGAAGGTGCATTAATCGTTAATGTTGAACCGTATAGTCCTGCAGATAATGCGGGGCTCAGAAGAGGAGACATTATTGAAGAGGTTGACGGAAATAGAATACAGAGCCCTTCACAAATATCATCGTATATAAGACAGAAAAAGAAAGCTAACGACCGGGTAACAGTTATAGTTAACAGATATGGTAGAGTATATGAAATCCCTTTCCAGTTAGAAGCTCATCCATAGGCTTAAACCACACTTAAGATCATGAAGAGATCTCATCTTTTTCCCATCAATACTCAGCCAATAAAAAAACAAAACAACAAAGCAAAAACTATTCAACGTTTAATGCAATGATATGAAAGAAAACAGCTAAAGAGGGAGGGCGATGATCAGTTGCTTATTTTCTGATAACTTATGCTTTCAGTCACTACCTGAATCCTAAATCTCTTTCCAGGTCGTATTTGTACTCTTTTAGCATTGAAAACTTTTTTCTCCAGTTAAGAAGCCTCTTTGCCTGGCGATGTGAAGGATTAGTACCTACCCTGAGAAGGTTTTACTAGGACTTCTTGAAATAGGCTGAAAACTCATGTCTTACATCTACTACGAAAATTTCTTTATCAAGAAACAGACAGACATACCTATTTCTCCTCATGATATGTATAAATGCTTGACATAATCTCCATGGCCCAAAGACATTGGTAACCATAGCTTGATTCACAACTTCTAGATCCGTATCTATTGCACACTGCCAAGTATCATAATGAATTGCAGCATTATTGATTAGCACATTTAGACTACCGTACTGTTGTTCTACCTGTTTGGATATGGCTGTAATGTGATCCGTATTTGTTACATCAAGTAAGTAAAAAATAACATCCAACCCTTCTTTATTAACTAGCTTATTAACAGCCATGTTGCCTTTATCTGGATCTCGATCTGTTAGCAGGACCGTAAAACCCAATCTTGCAAGCTGACGACAAGTTTCAAGCCCGATACCGCGATTGCCACCCGTAACTAAAGCAATTCTTTTCTGCATTTAGCTTCTTTTATATTTAAGGATAAAAATGTCATAACTTATAGTAGTTCAAGCCTCCTTAACGATGATAGAAAGGAAACCTACCTTACAAGTTTATCAATCTGTCGTGTTACATCAATTATACCGTCAATACTATTTCTAATTGGTGAACGATTGTAATTGAGTATTGCAAGGTTTACTCCAATTTCTCCGATTTGTCGTAGGTCGTCTCCCACTTGTTCCAAGTTTCCATTTAATGGATGTCTGGATCTATTTTGTTGCCTTTGCCATTTAATTGTCGACTCTTTTGGTTCAATATAATCGTCACTACTCAAACCTTCAATATTGGGATAGATAATCGCAGCGATTTCAATATCATCGGGATCCCTATTCACTTTCAGGCACTCTTTTTTTATCATATCAATATTTGACTTAGTCTGTGTCAACGAATCACGAATAGTACAAATCCATCCGTTAGCATGATTTGCTATTCTTGTAAATGTTTTCTCACTATAGCCACCAAGATAAATAGGGATATGAGGTATCTGAAGTGGTTTAGGACCGATCTTTGAAGGAGGAATACCATAATACTGCCCTCCAAATTCTACTACATCATTTGTCCAAATCTTTTTTAGTACTTGTAGGTATTCGTCTGCTCTATCACCTCGATTCGTAAAAGGAATATCTGAGGCTTGATATTCATCTCTTGACCAACCAATTCCTAAACCTGCAATAGTCCTTCCAACAGATAAAATATCAAGCGTAGCAAACCTTTTTGATAGTATTATAGGATTGTGAAAAAGCATATCAACCACTGAAGTCCCCAGTTTAATCCTTTTAGTTTTTGCTGCTGCAAAGGCGAGCGTTTCAATTGGATCAAATATGTATTGCCAGTCATGAGGGAATTTGCCATCTTTACTTCCTGCATATGGATCCTGTGGATTAATAGGCCACATCAACCTCTCTAGCACCCATAGAGAATGAAAACCTGCAATATCAGCCTCTTCTGCAAGATGTATGATATTTTCTTTTTTGGCCTGGCCCATGCCAGATTGTGGTAGTCGTAATCCTAGTTGCATATTTCTACTTGTAAATCATATGATATAATAGGGCTACGAGATTTAATAAAAGATGACAATTTGCTCGGATATTCTTCGTAATCATTGGTATCAGTATGAGTATAATTATATTGTATATAACAATCAGACCGACTGACAAACAACAGATTGAGTTATCTGTTTTCTTGCCGCCACCTTCATCCTGATCTATAATATCCGTCTTTATTGACTAAACTTACGATACTGTGCTATAGTATTGTTGCAATTCCGACATTTGTATTCTCCTTTCTCGACCAAAATAACATTTTCAGCTATCTCTTCATTAGGAACTTCATAAATGAGCAATGGCCAGCCATCGTGTTCCTTTCCACACTTATTACAATAATATCTCAAAAATCTATCTTCGGCTAATCTTCCCACATTTCCCAGGAATAGATGAGGCACTCCAAGATTCGCTTTCATTTCCTCATCTTCAGTCAGTTTGGCGATCGCATAGCCACCTGAGCCTAACAATTTTTTTTCTTCTAGATCTTCGTTGTTTTGACTCATTTCTATATCTCAATCATATTTTCTTCATATTTTCTTCCTTCTCTTCTTTGCCCAACTTAATCTCTTATCATTTAGCGACTCAAAGTTTTCGTAAATGTACGGTCTCTTTTTTCTCATTCCCTTAACTATTGGTTCGGCCTTTTGCCAGAACGGCGTAGGATTAAACATATCAAAATAGATGTTCAGATCTATCAACTTATATTTTACAATAATACCTGATAGTTCAAAAAAACCACAAACAGCAATGAATTGTGATCGTTCATTTGAAGAACCTGGATATTTCTGTAGATACTCCTGATAACTTTTGGCATCGAGGTCTTCTAAAAACCAGAGTATAGAATGCCTATGTTCGTCATACAGCTTGTATAAGTTTAGCAATGTGTCTGTGCCCATATTCTTATTATAGTTATCCTTCATCATGATCTCTTCAAACTCGTAAAGTTAAAACATTTCTATTTGAATACCATTCTAACACGATACCTATAATGGCTTTGCCACCATCATGACTTGGATGAGCTTAGTTGATACCATTCTTTGTGTCTCCTCATTCTACCTCGTTATACATCGTTCTAAGTAAAATAACGCATTAAATGGTGACCCTGTCGAGGCAAAATAATGTTGCAGATTAATTACTAGGTTTAAACTATTCCATCCGTATCAGGGCTCTTAGATCTTTGAAAAGAGTAGCTTTCAGATGAGATCAGCTTCATAACCAATCTCACATTCTCATACTCTTATTTTGCTTGTTGCTCTTTTTTCTCATAATTAAGTAGGCTTCATATTTCCTGGGACCTTATAGTTGTCAAGTGGACTGATATAGGTAGCTAAGACTGTAGCACTGTATAAATCCTATTGACAAATATATAGTAATTAATTAATAATTAGTTCCAATAAGAACCTGGAGCTGCGACGAGTATAATAATCAGAACTGATATTCCAATTCCGTTACCAAAGCGTAAATCAGTTTCGATGTCCATTTGTACGTGTTGTTGTTGTTGCATATATCCCATGAAAAACCCTAGTTACTTCTATCTGCATTTCTGATTCGAATAATCGACAAAACGTGGATTCATCTGCTTGGCCTGAGCCAGTAGTAGCATGCGTAGCGATGGGAATATTAGAGGTAATATTTACTGTGACAGTCTTTGGCTTTGCCAGTTTCATAAGAATCAACCTGTCAAGTCCATATACTGATACATCCAAATTCACCTATGGTTACAGGTCATGTCTTCTGATTGCTGTGATGATGTTGTTTTAATGTAATCTTCAATACGTTTATCAAGTTCTTCCTTGGTTAAGTCTTCCTTATGTGTTGCAACAAACCAATGATTTCTAACCGGATCCTTCACACCGCCGCTGCGATCTCCATAAAACTGGTTTTTTCTGATGGATATAATTCTTTGACCTCTGCGAACCGACGCGCCCAATCTGGTGGTACTTGATTGTTTAGAATGGCTTCAAGCCGATCTAGGTACGCATGCCAACCAGGTGCTAAACGTAAAGCTGTCGATTTGGTGAGGCGGCTGTGAGTCACAATAAGGAGTGTATCAGAATCGCCATCCTGCTTGAGCTCCCACCGGATAACAGATTCAGGTTCTCCATGAGGGAACATTGGATTAGGAGAGATATGCCACTCATACTCAAAAACGCGGTGAAGATCCCAGACCAGAATATCTCCAGTTACGTGGGATCCTGATACAGTATTAACAAGTTCAATTGCACCACCATTGTACCCGTCGAAGGTTCCTTTGTAATCGGGCAACCATCTGAATATCTCTTTTGGATCTGTAATCACCTTCCAGACTATTTCTCTAGGATGAGAAAGTCGTCGTTCATACTTTAGTATTCCGTACTCCTCTTCAATGGTTATTGTTCCTTTAGATCCAGTATTCAGTGTTTTTTCGTTCCGTTTCTCGCTTGTGTGTGATAGGTGCCGTTCAACGTTTTCATTTTCTATTTCAATACTTTTCATATCTGTAACTGTACAGTTACAGATAATTATCTTTAGAGGAAGCGAAACTTCCGATATCAGACATCTTTATTACCCGTAGTTGGAATAATGAAAGTATGACGCCGGATGGAGAAGAGAATGATACTCGATAAAAATGATCTTACTATTCTCCCCACTTTAGCTAGGGACTGTAGAACTGCCTATAGCAGTATAGGCTCACAGATTGGCTTAACATCAAAGAGTGTAAAGGCGAGAGTGAAGAAGATGGTACGCAGTGGAGTCATAGAAAAGTTCGTAGTTAGAGTTAATCCTGCAGCTTTTGGTTATAGAACAGCTCTTGTATTGGTAAAGACTAGCTATGGAATAACTAAAGATGATGTCATCCAGCGTGTCAAGGAATTTGGAGATCTTGCATATCATGTGCATCATATGGGAAGTATCTCTGTGGCTGCCCTTATCATCAAAAAACCATTAGATGACAACATTATCCAATCATTAAATGATCGCCTAAAACCTGCAACCGTTATCAACATCGCTGTTGCTGAACTATCTGTTGCATCTAATGACCTAAGCGAAACAGATTTGAGAATAATAAAATGTCTGCTGCTGTCAGGTGCTAGGATAGAGATATCTGATATTGCCAAAGAAGTTGGCATCTCTGAAAAAACCACAACTAGACGCCTCAACAGGATGAAGGAAATGCGTTTATTGGATTTTTTTCTTCAGTGCAGTCCAGCTGCCATGATAGGATATATTCAATTTGTTATTCCAATAACCGTTGCAAAATTCCATTATCACAATGTACTTGAACGCATGTACTCAGAATTTCAGGCAAATATCTTGTACAGTCCTAGTCTAATCGAACCTGAGGACCGGTTGGCTTTCGTACTCTTTGGCGAAAATGTGTTTGTGGTTGACCATGTTTTGGCCAGGATGAACTCTTTTGAAGGAGTTAAAAGCGCAGATGCCTACATACTTACCAAATGGCAATATTACGACGATTGGATAGTGAAGGAAATTAATAAGAGATTAATACTGCGCCCAATTTTGCATAGATCGAGGTAAAACAATTCAGAATCAAATACATTTTGAAGCAGAGTTTATCATAGAGGAAGGTAAGCTTGAAGAATACAAGAAACTAATAGAGGAAATGAGCAGAGTGGTAGAAGCTACAGAGCCAGACACATTAGATTACCAGTTTTACCTTAACAGAGATCAGACGAAGTATATTGCACATGAAACATACACAAATTCAGAGGCTGTTCTTGCTCACAATAATGGTGTTGTATCGCAAAGTGTACTTCCAAAGATTTTCATTGTCTCTAAGATAAATAGATTTGAAGTCTATGGGAATCCTAGTAAGGAATTACAAAAGGTGCTAAGAGGTTTTAATGTACTGACTATTTACAGAAATTAGAGGATATTTAAAGCCAACGAATTAGTCAGTGAAGCTTTTTCCTTAGGTTCAGTATGCCAAAGATGGAAGAAATGGTGTTAGAGGTTCTTGGTAGGGACCAATAGTCATAAGATTTGCAGGCCACCCGATTTGAAAACCATTTTCGAGCAACCAAATAATTACTTCATGGTTCCGAGCGGGTACAAAGAAACCAGGACCGAGAATCGCAGACGCATTAGCAATAAGTACCTTCAGATCCTCGTTTGACTTTGCGACTGCATGACCAAGTATGCCTATACCCGCTGAATAGCTTGTAACGACACCGTCTCGTTCTATGATAGTTGCGACGCCTTGATCTTTTGCTTGACGTAATTCCATTTCCCTAGAGAATCCGTGTACTGACTTACAAAGCTCATTGCACACAGAAACATCGTTATCATTGCGAACTAGTCGTACATTAACACTGCTTGTATTATTACTATCTTTTAGTAGTGGCTGTCCTTGCATCAAAAATAAAGGCTCACGAAGGGTGAACCCACACTTTGTATACAATACAAAGGAACGAATGTGACTTGGCGATTGCACTAATCTAATCTGGTCATGGTTTTGTTTATGAGCTTGAGTAAGAGCAGCATCCATCAACATCTTACCTACGCCACCTCCCTCTGCAGAAGGATGGACTGTAAGCGGGCCGATAACTGCCACAGGCGAAGGCGGAAATTCATGAAGGAATATGCTTCCTAATGTTTTACCTTGTCGCTCTGCTAAAACACCCCATGAATTTGGATTGTGAAGAAGGCTTCTAATGAGCCCAATGCCATACTCTTCAGAGGGCTGCTCAGAGGGATAGCCATGAGCAGAAGAAATGGCCTTATGGGATTCATATCCAATCCTGCCGCAGCCTTCTGCATCATTTTGTTCTATTGGCCGAATTACTAAACTCATTTGTGAATCGACAAGAATATACTGCTATTAAAGATAGTGTCATAGTGTGATAGCTGCTATGGTAGGACGCAAGTTATACTTCTAATATTCTTGTGATCGAACCTGTACTAACCAATATAGAATGTCAGGACGACCATCACATACTAAGGCAGATAAGTTCATTGGAAGAAGATGATCAATCTTTAGCAAATAACTGTGGGGATGGCAAGGCTAGCACACAATGGAAGAAAGTACTAGCCTCTGGTAGTTAGGTAGATAGGACCCTAGAGTTATATCTATTACTAGAGACCAACATATTTAAGTTCTGCCGTAGATTTTACTCATGCTTTAACCAAGAGAGTGGATGGGGTAAAGAGAAAAGACAGAGTAGTTATACCATTATTCTGGTTGGTTTAAAGTAGCAAGCACATGTTGTTTACCTTTTATTGCATCAATATTCTTTGGATCTATGGCTAAAGCTTTGTCATAGTAAATAATAGCTAGTTTATAGTTTCCGATCTTATCAAGGGAATCACCTTTTTCAGTTAATGCAGGAATATATCTTGGATCTGTGGCCTTTGCCTTGTCATAAAGGAAAACGGCATGTGTATGATTTCCCAGTTTATCAAGCGCATAGCCCCATACCAAAGGATAGTATGCCCAACTGATGATTCCAGTCCGTGTCAAACTTTCGGTATGGGAGGCTTTCGGCTTCTGCAATTTACCTGCGACCCCATTCCTAGACCTATTCCCTAATCTCAGCCCATCCGGTGCACCCACGTCTTTTAGTAAGCATACAACAGCATTAGGAACACTTACAACTTTACCTAACCACCCAATCACGGACTTAGAATTTCTTGGTATTTGCAACTCTGTAAATGGTCCCATTAATGAAACGGTTTCAAATGGGAAGAAATTAGCGCATTATCACTAGTGATGCATACGTGAAGAAATGTTACCAATGCAGCACCATTATTAATTATTCTAGTTGAGCAGCCTTTTCTAACTGATACACCCGCTTCGTAAGGTCTCTTATTTTAGTAGTTGTTTCTTCGTTTATTATTAATGATAGTAGATGTGACATATTCCACTCACGTTTATTTTCCAGCATAAGTCTATCCAGCTCAGTTAAATCTTCTTTCTTTAGGAAGCGGTTGTAAAGGTCAGTACGCTTTTCAAATACCACCTTCATTATTTCATAATTTCCGTGTGATTCTTCTAACTCCTGGTTTAGTTTATCCTCTTCCGCTTTCAGACTAGCCATTAAAGTACACATGTAATGACTAGTGGTGCTAATTATCTAAGTATTTACTGACTGGACTAGGTTGTGGGGCTAACCCCGCAAAACCTTCTCACTGCTGGTTATGGAAACAACATTAACAAAGTTAGCAAGTTATGGACTCTTAACGACCTAATATTTTGTCAAATGAAAATGGAAAATGAAATATCTTTTCTGGCTTAATTTTTAGTATAATTCTTTTTCATCTGGTGGCCTAAGACTTTCTAGTGCTCTAGGGTATCTATCTACGTCCAAGTACTTTTTAGCAAGTTTGTCAATATGTTCATCTGCGCCTTGGTTTGTTTGTGAGATAACTTTCCCCTTTATAGTAACCATATTATATGGATTAAAACGATCCGTAATCGAAAGTGCAACTCTAGGATCCCTTGATATATTCTTACTCTTCAATCGCCCTTCAGTAGTGTTTATGAGAATAACATTGTCTTCAATATCTACATCTACCCACGTAGGGGTTACTTGGGGTGATCCATCAGACATTAACGTGGATAGGGGCGCAAAATTTTTATCCTGCAAAAGTTTAGCTACAGGCTCTGTGATTTGATTGTTTGTACCTTTAGCCACGTTCCGATTAACACTAAAAGCTTATAATGGTTGCTGCCGAATATTTGATCGAAATTAAGCTGTGGTTCAAACACATGTATTCCTAAGAAAATCAAAGTAATCCACCAGCCGCACATTTACTGGAGGAGCAGCAGGAGCTACATATGTGGGACCAAATTCCACTCAGTACCCTCAAATGGTAGCAATGGACATACCACAAGAAGAGATACCACCTTTAAAAGAGGACGTACAGGAAGGAGAGGAACCAGAGGAAGAGCACACAGATAAAGAGGATTCACAAGAGGACGATAATTAAAAAGTTGTACTTAAGATGCTATTAGTACTGTTTTAATTTTACTTCCTGAGATTTTATACAGGTTTTGTTAATTTAGTCATACCCATATACCCATGGTTCCATCCGGAATCTAACATATACACACGGGATAGGTGATGGGCGCTTGCTTGTGTTGTCGGCATTGCTCTCATATTCTGCCCTTACCTATCCTTAAAATTAATAAAACAGGTATAATTTATCATTGAATGTCCATAACTGGACTATTCTCACGAAAGTAGAACGACTCGGCAGGTAGGCTACTGTGAACGCCTACGCCTACCTGCCTATCAGATCCTAACAATTTGATGGTTGTTCCTGCTTCTCCTCTTAGTTCTTAATACATGGGAACAACATGGACATCTGATCCCTGCGTACTTTATGAACAAACTACATTCAGTGCACCTTTTGAATCCCATACTGTAACGAGAAATCATGCCCCCTCCTGAAGTCAGAAATTTATTACAAATTCCTTTACAACCAATAACCATAACCGATAGAGACTCTAAAGGAATAAATCATGAATAAATACATTAAGTAACCAAGTTAATCTCTTAAGAACGGTAAAGTGTGTAGGTGAAGTGCATTTGAAGATCGATAATTTTGTGATATAAGCGTCAAATTCACACTTAAAGAAAGAAGAACCTTGTTAGATTCAACTATGATAATCTAATGTGCTAACCTATCGGTACAAAGTGCACAAATTCTCATACGATCTCTATTGTTCCTTTCATCTCTGGGTGTATAGTACAATAGTACTCAAAGGTACCATTTTTATCTGCAAGAAAAGTAATTGTCTGAGTTTCAAAATATCCCAAGTCTCTAGTATGGACATTAAATTCATCAATGTTAAGGTTATGTTTTGAATGGGTTTCATAATCTTCATTTATAACATGCATGGCTTGTAGGCTTCCTAAATTAAAAACATACTTTGGATCTATATGAGGCCCTCCGCCTCCTGTGTTCCTCATTCCTTTCACCGCCCCACTTGCCTGGCTTAAATATTCGTAACCATTCGCCATAGAATGTGAGGCTTTTATAAAGATATTCTGTGCAGGGAGTAGTACGGGTGAATTACCATTTACAGGTACAAGGGACCTAACCCCAAAAGTTACCCCCAAGGTTACGACCACACCTATAACGCCAACAATAATAACCAACCATTTCTTTGATATCTTGCTCTCTCTAGCATACTGCATCTTACGTTTATTTTTGTTCCTTGGCGTAATAAGGCTGAGTCTATTTAATATATATGCAAGACTTAACCATGTTAATCGTAACGTACTATAGGCTGCTGGTACCGTTATTATATTCGAACTGGTGAATTTAAAAGAACCCACCAACTCCAAGTCTTTCCTTACCAGTTTCAATAACTACAACTAGTGCCCCCAGTAACCATTACAAACTACTATTCATCGCTAGATGCAGCCCCCCCGACGGCCTTTTGAACCAATTCCAAGAGAATAAGGCCCACTTCGCAGCCTTATCGTCCTGTACTTAATTTTCAGCGGATAGAACGGTAACCATGTTCCGTAATGCCTTTTTATCTTAATGATTCTCAAACAGCAGGTTCCTATGCGAAGGACGGCCAGGAACCTGAGTTGTTCAATGACCTGGTCGTCCTGCCTTTTTCTTATTATAGCTGCTTGAACTTTCAAGTCAGTACCTTAGGTGTGAGTCATTGTGACAACGAGTAGTTTTATGGCACCGCAAGCAGAGTACAAATATGCATAGAATAATTGCAATAGTAGTAGGATTTGTGACTGGTGGTCTAAGAATAATAACATTATCTGCTGATTCTGAAGTAGGCCAAGCAACCGCATGGAACTGAGCCACTAGATGTCTTATTTATACTAGATTGTTACTAGTTCAAGAGTAACAAAGTCCTGAGCGTGAAACTATTAGAATATCACTAGTGATATTCCATACTTATATGTTTGTTCTTTATTATTCGTCAATCAATATTGATTGATGCTTCCAAGAGAAAGAAGGTGGTTTACTCGATCTTCTTCTTCCTTTTAGCGAGCTTATGTGAAATTGGTGGTGGTTACTTAGTTTGGTTATGGCTTAGGGCAGACATGAGTTGGATATTGGGTGCCATAGGTGGCTTTATCTTATTCATGTATGGCATAATTCCAACGTTCCAGCCTACATATTTCCATAGAATCTATGCAACTTATGGAGGCATCTTTATTGTCATGGCTTTGCTGTGGGGTGTTGTCTTTGAAAAGGAGATCCCGGATATTTTTGATATAGTTGGTGCGGTCGTAGCAATAATTGGCATAATAATAATATTCTATGCTCCTAGAAGAGGCGAAGAATCTTTGTGGTCGAAACAGCATTGATATTGTCTGACCAGAATACAGCATTTTTCGTACTTACAAGTATCACACTATTTTTTGTTGCAGCTGTTGCTGAAATAGGAGGAGGTTATATGATATGGAAATGGCTACGCGAAAGAAAAGGACTACTCTTTGGGATAATTGGAGGAATTATTCTGTTTATCTATGGAGTAATTCCAACTTTCCAACCTGCCCAATTTGGAAGAGTGTATGCAGCTTATGGAGGGATATTTATTATATCTTCGATTCTTTGGGGGATGTTTATAGACAGAAAAAAACCAGATCGATATGAGGTAATTGGATCAGTAATTGCTGTAATGGGAGCAGTAATAATATTTTACAGTCCGCGTTAGATACGAAGGAATAGCACATAGATAATACATTTCTTCAGTGTCATTTATCTTTCACTTTGCTAGACTGGTCAATATCGCTATTGTACCTGGTATATTCTGAGTGATGATAAATACAATAATATCCATATCTTTTCTACCGGTTAGCTGTATTGATTGATAGACAATGATGATAAAAAAGATTGGAGACCATAAGAGAAGATGATATCACACATCCCTTCATCTTAGCCCCAATTTCAATTAGTTCTTCCTGCTGATAGTAATTGCCTTTGTAGGCGTATTAACCGGCTTAGAACAAACAGCAAGTGTTTCTGAATCGTATTAGATTTATAGGTCTATAATGATTTAGTTATCATATTATCAACAATAATATGGAGAAATCTTCTCCGAGATTAGCTTAACTAATTCATTTCTATTTGGACTTGAATTTGTTAGGACGATTTCAGTAAATCCCAACTCTATATACTTTTTGAGCTTCTTTATTCCTTCCTCCGCAGTTGATATCACAAGGAACATCTTCTCTAGTGTATCATCACCTATGATCTGACCATTTTCTTGAATTTTTCTGGGATCATGAACGTCTACATCAAAGAATGCCTTAATCATCGCGCCTCGCCAGAATCTAATCGATTCCAATGCTTTTTGTTTGTCCTCGTGATACGATGCTGGTAAAAACAGGATCTTCTCCAATGAACTATAATCTTTTCCTGAGATTGTGGCACCTTCCTTTAGTGCGGGAAACAATTTATCCCTTATCACTCCAATATCCAGTTCATTAGTAACAAACCCATCTGCTTCTTCGCCAGCCAGTCGAGCACTTTGTTTACCTATGCCTGCAAGGTAAAGCGGGATATGATTCGAAGGTTTGGTATACAATTTAGAGTCTCTTACCCAATAATAGTTTCCCTTAAAATCAACCCAATCTCCAGTCCAAAGTTTTCTAATTAAGTATATAGCTTCTTTTAGCCTCTCAAATTTTTCAGCATTGGAAGGCCAAGAGTGCCCTGAAGTAACTTCGTTAAGAGCTTCCCCTCTTCCAATTCCAAGAAATACCCTACCTGGAAACATATATTCAAGTGTAGCGAATACTTGTGCAACGATGGCTGGATGATATCGAAGTATAGGAGCTGTTACGCCAGTACCTATTACTATATTTCTAGTCCTAGCCAATGCTGCTCCAAGCCATGGCCATGCAGCCCCTCCTGAAGCTCCACTATCCCACCATGGCATATAGTGATCGCTTGTCCAACACCTTTGAATCCCTTTCTCGTCCATGGTTACAACGTCATTTAGCAGATCTTTTGGATTCACTTGTTCATGAGCAGCCTGAATACTAATCCTTGTCATCTATTATCAATATCCATCACTCAATGTAAAATATAGCGTATATACGTTGTATATGCTAACGAGTACATCAATTACTTACCATGATTTATTTATCAAATTCGTGGCCCTGATAATTCTAGCCTAAAATATTAAAAATTAATAGTTGGATTTCTGTTCTGAGCTCGAAGTTTGATGGCTTTCTTCTTGCAAGGTTTCATAAATCCTCATCATCGCACAGCATGTCTAATGGATTAGGAATTGAAATGGTACTACTACTTGTCACACTATTATTAAGCCCCATTTCACTCTTTATCTTTGACTGGAATTTTGTTCCGTCAGAACTAGAATCGCAGTTTATCTCCGTATTTTTAGATCCGTGAGTTAATACAACTTCACAGTTATCAGAATTCGTATCGCCTTTTGTTGGGGCAAAATCTATTATGGTATCGTAACCCTCTCTACAATCAAAGTAATCTGCACCCTTACTTCCAAATAGTATATCATCTCCTGCTCCAGAATAGAGTTCGTCATTGCCTGATCCTCCAAATAGGAAATCACCTCCAAAACCACCTTGAATTACATCGGCATCATCTCCGCCGACCAACTTATCGTTTCCATCTGCACCTGTAAGTTGATCATTATCTTCATCGCCCCGAATAGAATCATCTGCAGATGAGCCTTGCAATACATCATCGCCTTCTAATCCGATAAGTAGATCTCCTTGCCTACAATCGGAGATTGTTACAGGTAGCAACTGTTCAGGGGGATTCATATTGGGAACTTGAACTACTTGCATGCTCTGAACGAAGGTGAGAAATGAACAACCTATTATGACATCATCTTCATCAGTGCCAATAGTGGTATTAGATGTACCTATGATAATGTTGACCCCATGGACGTTCAGAGTTGGAAGTAAAAGGGACAGGGTAAAGCAAAATAAAACAAGGCATGAGATATAATATGAGATATAATATGTTATAATCATCCGAATAAGGAGAACAAGTTAAATTATTAAGAAATCAGTTTGAGAGCTATGTGCAAATGCATTATAATGTATTTTAG
>JBOGPP010000072.1:0-7120 GCA_050748485.1 Nitrososphaeraceae archaeon
GAGTCTTGTGTATTTCATCTTGAATTGCCTTAATTTTTTCTGGAATGCCCATCTTCTTAAAGATTAATCCTCGTTATTTCTTTACAATCCATGGAAAATGAACCATATTGTGACGATCTTGTATTCATGGTCACAAACTGAAAACTTCGGAAGCCAGTAAGATGAAAATCTAAACAGCTAATCAATTCAAATATGTATGCAGAAAAATGGTAATATAAGTTTGGGTTTGGGCAAACAATAGGTAACAGATATAATTACCTATTTTTCACACAGCTAGTAATATAAGATTGGCATTGAGCTAATTTTGGTCTCCAAAATAAGACGACCACATATTTGGGTTAAGCGCTCTTAAATGTCGAATAAGTCTGCAAAACCACAGTAATATTAGCTCAAATCTTCCCTTTGTAATGTTTATATACGACCCGCTTGCGGTGGCATATTAACCATTATGACGAAAGTTCCAGTTTCTCCCCCCATAAAGAAAGGCTTTACCCAAGAGTTCGTGTTCTTTCTAAAGACTTTTGGCATAATTGGTCTCGCGATAGCATTCATAATTGGTCAGGCAGCTTCTAAATTAGTAACTGCTTTCGTAAACGACATAGTCGACCCAATCATTGGACTTTTCCTGCCAGGTGGCAACTTGTCAGGTTTAGCCGTTCAGGTACCTAACATTTATGGAGATGCTACTTCTGACTTCAGGTATGGCGATCTGATTGCAAATATAATAGACTTTCTGGTAATAGCGCTAATAGTCTTCATTCTCTATAAGCAGCTCTCTAAACGCGGTTTCGTGGAAGATAAGACTGTGCCAGAAGAGAAGAAATAAAAATACGCTCTCTTTGAAATTCTCAAATACCGAGTTGCTTAATCACTAAAGAGATACCTTACTTGCTGTGGGTAAAGCTGATGATCCAAATGGGCCCTGTTACTATTTCACATTTGTCACAAGGATGATATGCCAAAAAGCTTCACAACTAGTCTCTCGCACAATCCATAAATTATGGCTCTAAACTGAAACATTGTTAACTTTATGTTCCCTTGAAAGGACCTAGACGACTACATTTCTGACATTCCACTAAGTTGTAAAATTGCAGACCCTGTAAACTCTAAATTAGTTGCCAAATGTTTTTATTTCCTTACAACTGGTAAGCACGAACAGAAACATAAGTATAAAGCGAGCAATGATATCTCCAGCGCTTCCCTGATCTCTCCATCCTTATTGGTCCTCATCAGATTTAAGGAGGCCGTCTATGACGGTTTCATTTCCATATTTCTAAAAACTTCAGAGTAGTGCACGTTGCCAAAGTCATAGCAACGCATGCCATTACCTTCCATGGCAGGGCGGGCAAGCGTGGAGCAAGCAGTCTTATTTGATGATCGTCAATAATTTGAGAGATATAGTCTCGAACCTTTGAGTTCCAAATTTTATACTCAATGCTATGTTTCTTAAGTATGGACTCCAATTCATAAATTACAGGACATCGTACCGAAGTAAGATGTTGGATATATCTCCTTGAGACTTCAACTTCGCCTCTAATGGCGATCAATCCTTGTTGATGGATATCGACTAGCCTTACATGCATCTCCCATGGTTTGGACAGTGACTTTGCAAAACCACTGCCAATTTGAGAAGTCATCTTATTCTCTAGTTTCACTTTCTTGAAGCCCTCGGAGGTGAGTGTTCGTATTATGTCATCCTTTTTCATTCTAACTGCGATGTACAACTGATCAAGCTCGATTTCCTCGTGCCTTATCAGGTCTTGCAGTCCTTTAACAACATTCATTCGGCGGGGATAGCTTGTAAGAAATTCAGACATTTGCGTTGATAACTTCGTAATTCACTATGGAATATTAAAACTGTGTTATTGTAATCATTTAAATCAAATATTTATTTCGACTTGAACGATCTCATATAGATATCTTCTAGAGGATCTATAGATAGATCTCGCCAATTCATTTTCCTATCCTCCTCATTGACTTCAAATCCTCTCACAACTACAACGGGCGTTGACTCACGACCTTCGCCCATTAGAGCGACTCCCATGGAAGCCAAACCATCTGCTACTGCTCTCATAGTTACTCTCAAGATGTTTCCGAATAGATCTTGCTCGCCTCGATGATCCATCACTGGCTTAAAACCTGAAACAGCGATGGCGATCCCTGTTGTGCCCAATCTTCCAGGCATAAGGCGACTATCTGAAATAACAACAAATATCTTGAGTCTATTATTGTTAATAAAATTCAGTCTAAGTTTGTCGGCGGATTCAAAAGGCAAGTGCGGATACAATACTGCATAGCCCCTCGGGATATTGGATTTATCGATCCCAGCGTTAGGACATAACATCCCGTTCTTCTTGCACAACAAGAATCCAGGAATACCCCCGTAAACCTGATCGGCCTCCCTTAAGACCAGTTCGGTCAGTTTCTCATCCATTTGGAATTTCTTCGCAGTTACCTTGGCCTTATGGGATACTCTAATCTTGTCTATCTGAACGACTGCGCCTTCGCTTATTGAAACAAATTTGCTCGAAACTATTACAATATCATTTTGCTTAAACCGAAAATTTGACTTTAAGATGGCTTCATAAAGATCAAATGATTGAATCCTCGGCGGAAGTCTTAATGCAAAAACCTCTAATCTCGAAGCTACCTTATTACGTTCAAAGCTCTGAATACTTGTGTTGGTCAATCCGCAGAAGGTTTTAATGACGATTCTAATAAGAATCCATCTCAGGTGACTTCGGAGTGGGAATGACCCTAACAGAAAAGATCTTGGCAAGGGCAGCCGGAAAAGATTCCGTAGCCCCTGGGGACGTTATATTTGCTAAAGTAGACAAATTGATGATGCACGACGTTTCAGGGCCCGGTGTAATTAAAGTATTGGAAGAGTGGAAAAATAGAGGGACAAATTTGGAACGTGTCTGGGACCCTGATAAGGTATGGGTTACGGAGGATCATTTTGTGCCGGCAGCTGACAAGATATCTGCAAAAAATATCATCACACTCAGTAATTGGACGAAAAGATTTGGTATCAAAAAACATTTCAAATATGGGATGGGGCAATACGGCATTTGTCATACTCTCTCTCACGAAGAAGCGCTGGTTCTTCCTGGAGAAGTCTACGTAGGCGGTGATTCGCATACTAACACCACTGGAGCGTTAGGGGCCTTCGCCGCTGGTCTTGGTCACAGCGACATTGCATATGTACTCCACCATGGGCAAATCTGGTTCAGGGTACCAGAAACGATTCTTTTCAAATTACATGGTGAGTTGCCAAGTTATGTGATGGCAAAGGACGTCATTTTGCGGATAATTGGTGATATAGGAACAGAAGGTGGAAATTACAAGTGCATGCAGTTTTCTGGCGAAGCAATAGACCGGATGAGTATGGAAGAACGACTTACTCTTACTAATATGACCACAGAGGCAGGGGCCAAGAACGGGATAATAGAACCAGATTCAATTACTGAGAGCTATCTCAAGGAGAGAACAGAAGTTCCGTTTCAATGTGTTTTGGGCGATGAAGATGCTAATTTTTCAGAGATCCACCATTACGAGCTGAATCAAATGGACCCTATTGTAGCTAGACCATTCTCGCCAGCCAATACTTGTGATGTGCGGGAGGTTCAAGGTGTAGAGATTGACAAGGCATATATTGGCTCTTGCACAGGGGCCAAACTTGAGGATCTTCGAGCTGCCTCACGACTTTTTAAAGGCAGAAAGGTGAAAGTACGAACTGAAGTAGTACCTGCAGCACAATCAATCTATATTTCTGCACTTCATGAAGGACTTGTAAACATCTTTGTTGATGCTGGCTGTGTCGTTGGCCCTCCTACCTGTGGTGCTTGTTGCGGGGCCCATATGGGAGTTTTGGGCCCCCAGGAGATTTGCATCAGTACCACAAATAGGAATTTTCCTGGGCGAATGGGTGATATAGAATCAAAAACTTTTCTAGCGTCTCCGCTGGTGGTCGCTGCATCGGCGATAAGCGGAAAGATAACTGACCCAAGGGACATCACGACATGAATCAGTTAGAGGGAGTTGTCCATAAATACTATCGAGACAATATCGACACCGATGTGATCATTCCAGGCCAGTATCTTAAGATTCACGATCATAAAGAACTTGCAAAACATGCGATGGAAGGTATCGATGTCGAATTTTCTAAAAAAGTTAGTGAAGGTGACTTTTTGCTTTGCGGAAGGAACTTTGGATGCGGGTCAAGCAGAGAGCATGCTCCCATCGCTTTGGCCAATTCTGGTATAAAGGCGATCATAGCACCCTCGTTCGCAAGGATCTTTTACAGAAACGCAGTCGATGGCGGGTATCTGCTTCCAATCGAAGTAGAAGAGGAAACGTGTCGGCAAATCGAAAATGCAGATAGAATTATCGTGGACACACTAAACAGCAGGCTGGTAAATGTCACACAAGGTAGGATAGCTTATAACACTAAACCATTTCCGGCCTTAATTGCAAGAATTATTGAAGCAGGTGGCCTGATTAACCTTGATCCTCAACAATTGATTGATGTGTAGGAATTTGTCAATACTAGGATAGTCAATACTCAGATTGGTATTGTACTCTAACGACTAATCTTTATGACACTTCATCCTTCCGGTAGCGTCTCTTCCCTTTTTGCTTTTTCTTTATTTGAATCTATTTCAGGTGGCTTGAACTTTTATCCATCCTTCAGGCAGCATCTTTCTATCGCTAGGATCACCAACATTTGTAGCATATCTCCAAAGCTGGGTGCCTTCGTCCACGCATGTCGAGATCATTATCTCATTCAATGCCTTTATTTCATTGCTCAAACCCAAATTGCAGACCATATTATCCTTGGTCGAAACGCAATAACTACATTTACTGTCCAACGTAGAGATGGTGGGATCGATACTAACAAGTGGATAGGCTTTACAAGCAGCGGGTCTTTGATCATAAATAGTGCAGGGTGCTCCGCCATGAGGGGATCGCTCATGCCCATCAGTTCCAAGGAAGGGACAAGTATTTCCGTCTCGGTCTATTCCCATCAGCTGATACAAAAGGATGCTTTTAGGAGTTGAACCATTGCTACTCGTACCCACTCCTATTCTTGGTAAAATCTTTATGTTCACATTCATTGTCTCTGCTAGCTGCTCAATCATTTTCTTTTCCTTTGGTAGCAAGAGTACCCCTATCTTCCCGAACTCCTTAGAAGGGAAATACTCTCTATTTATGCAACAATCAGAGCAACCCTCTACGCATTTGAATTTCTTGAGCAATACTAATCTTATAACATACTACCATTAGACCACCCCTTTATTGTAGTTTTTTGCAACAATATATCTGTAGAATACGACAAATTCCTCGTGTGCGTATGAACTTGCCTTTCTACGAAGAAATCAATAATGTCTATTCTCGCATAAATGGTCAATAATTCTCTCAAGGATTGAAGAAGTCTAAAGATGGCTTATTGTCTTTCTGCAGAATTTCGAATTCTTTATTAATATCATTCTCTTTCCACCGCCTCAATATGACATTGATGACCTCTATGCTCTTCGTCGATGAACGAAGCTTCTTCAGTCGAAATAGGAAACCGCCCAGTTTCCAAAGATTCCTTACCCGGCTTTTCCAATATCACCTTTTTACAATCATCACAAATCAACTGCTGAAAAATCATTCCAGATAATTATGAGAGAACTTAATATAAGAATAGCTTTGTGAAGGAGCGATTATTGCTGACTGTCCAGTATCGCCAGAAAAGATTTGATTTACCGCAAATAAAAATTCATATGAACCTCTCTAGTTTAAGGGCCATTGGCCATGGATAACGTCTGTGCCTACTGTGGGAGAAGTTTTAAGGGGAAAGGCTGGCCACATGTCGAGGGAGATTCTAACCGTGGTGTCTCCAGGATCGAGCAATTCTGCTCGGAAGAGCATAGGGCCGCATTTTTGAATTCTAATCTATGATTTCAGTTTACCAAATAGGCTGTCTAAGAGCCCTTTCTTGTTCTCCTTTTTTTCGACCTTCTTGAAACACTTGGGACACAAAGCACGCAAATTCCCAGGCCTGTTATCCTTCCTGGAGCCGTTGATGTGTTCAAAAAAAGTCTGCGTGCTTCCGTGAAATCTAATATTGCAGGTCTGACATCGATGGTGAGCCTTTTCCAGAACGGTCTGCTTAATACTCATTGTCAAATGCTCATATTTGGTTTTGTCCACGCTGTCACCCGATGCGTTTCCGAAGAAAGACAATCCTTTATTTATAATAGAAACAGCCCAAATTAACCTTTCTGGAAGAGCTTATTTTTCTACTGTGACATGTAAGAACGTCTGGTTTTCTTCGACATAAGGTCAGCAGTCATAAGCGGTTCAGGAAATATACCCTCTTCTCTGAAGAGTTCTATGACAAGATTTATGGATGTTTCCAAACTTATCTTGTGCCCAACACTAACGTAAACATGACTGTTTCCCTTTCCGGTTATTTTCTTCCCGTAAATATCCTGGTCAATGGATACGTAGTTATCAACATCTTCTATCCCACACAATAATCGTTTGGCTATTCCAATTGTCGGCTTGTCTACTAGGAGACCTATAAATGACGCAAGCCCCATTCGTCGAGGATGAAGAACGCCGTGGCCGTTAACAATAAGCACATCGAAGGAGGATTTTAATTTCTTAAGAGCTGTAAAGATTGGGCTTGCCTCCCTTAGCATGAAAAATCCTGAAATATAGGGAAATTCCACGGAAGATCGAGACTCCTTTATTTCTATAATATCAAAGGAATATCGATCCATGTTAACCACGGAAGAGAATGCCACATTCAAATGATATGACACGTCAACACCACATACTTGCCTTATTGAATTGATAGGAGCTAGATCCGTGGATATGACCATCTTTGACAAGACTCTTTGTAATTCCGCTAACATGGGAAGAGTGGACATGCTATCTTACTACCAAGAACTCTTGAAATGAACTCGAATTATATTGTAGACTTCAAAAGAAATCAAGTCTAGAGAGGATTTGACATAACGAAGGGAGTTACGTCTCCGACGATGCAGTACTTTACATTAGAACAGATAATATTTGTAAGGACGTTGTGACATGAACTCAAATCTCCTTCACAATAGATAATCTGATC
>JBOGPP010000073.1:0-2325 GCA_050748485.1 Nitrososphaeraceae archaeon
GAAGAAAATGTATTAACCTCAAGTAGACGGATTAACCTTTCTTCCGCCTTTTTGACTATAGCACGTGCGATTGGATGCTCTGACTTTATTTCAACAGAAGATGCTAACTGCAATACCTGATTTTCATTATAATTAACACCGTCAACATAGTCATTTGGAATAATATCTGTCACTTCAGGCCTCCCTTTTGTAAGTGTGCCAGTTTTGTCAAACACAACTGTATCAACAGAAGACAACTTTTCAAGATACTCTCCGCCTTTTATCAATACGCCTTGCCTTGCAGCTTTATCAATTCCTAAAGAAATTACCATTGGAGTAGCGATACCTAAAGCACAAGGGCATGATACGACTAGAATAGTCGCAAAGACAGTTACCGCAAAAGAGACGGGTGCTTGCGCTAATAAAATCCAATAAAGTGACGCACCGATGGCAATAGAAAGAACAATTGGTATATAATACTGAACAGCTCTATCTGCAATTCTTTGAACTGGTGCTTTTGACATTTTTGCTCTTCTAACTATTTCTATTATATTCGCAAGCACAGTACTATTTCCAACGTCAGTTGCTTTAAATTTAAGATAACCATTTTTATTGATAGTACCACCAATAACTTTGCTTCCTACATGTTTGTCTACCGGTATTGATTCGCCTGTGATAAGAGATTCGTCCACTGATGATTCACCTTCTATTATTATGCCATCAGTTGCAATCTTTTAGCCCGGTTTTGTAATCACTATATCGCCAATAGCTACTTCATCAGAATTAATTTCTTGTTGTCTACCATTTCTAATTACAACGGCGTATTTTGGTTTAAGCGCTAGAAGATTCCTTAACGACTCTGATGTTGTTCTAAGTACTCTAGTTTCAAGATACTCGCCTATAGTAAAGATTGTTAGAACGGAAGATGAAGCCTCAAAGAATTGGAGATTTGAGCCAGTAAACATATTAATTATACTGTAAAAGTAAGCGAGAGAGGTACTCAAAACGACTAGAGTATCTGTAGTTAATCTCTTTCTGTTTTTTATTGCTTTAAAAAATCTGATGTAAAATGGTCGACCGAGTAGAATTTGAACCGTGGTTGCTAATGCTAACACAACGGAAATATTTACTAGTGAATCAGCTGAAAGCAGTTCCAAGAACACTATTGGTGCGGTTGCAGCGATACCAATAGCTATCAGTAGCTTCGTATTGTTGAAGAGTATCTCTCGTTTCGACTCGCCATAGTCCTCATCGTGACTCTCGTGATCATGATCATCTATACTGGCTGATTCACCTGACTTGATTTCCGTCGCTAGCGTTAAATACATTGAATGAATAGGAGATGATGGAGGTACAGCAGCAGAAGCTTCTTTGCAGCAATCGCAATTAATACTTAAGAGGGCATCAATTTCTTGTTCCTCTTCTTTAGCCTGTTTTACTTCAATATACTTTTTGCCTTTAATTTCATCAGATATTCTATCGCCTGGTTGTTTCATCTTTGCTTGTCTTGCTTAACCAGTTTTCGCTTCATTATAGTTTACACATTCATTCAATCCCTTTGCTACGTCAGATAAAATTGCATCGCTTACCTCCAGAAGTTTTGAAACCTTCCTGTCCATGATCCTATAAAATATATTCTTTCCTTGTCATCTATTCTGAACCAAACCACAATCCAAGAGGCAAGATAAGTGATTTGATACATTGGACTGGCCAAATCCGCTTTCTATGACTATCTGACTTGTTGTCTTTTCTCCATCCCGAAGTGATTCCAGAATTGAGAGTCTTGTGGGATCGCCTAATCCTCTGAAGAGCTTTGCCTTTAGAGTTAGCTTTCGTAATTGTATTGATACATTATTAATCAATGATATGTAAATGTATGAATGTATTGTATATAAACTCATCTCTACTGAGCAGCTTTCCTATTTACGAGAGATCATCTGAGAGACTAACAATACTGTCTTCGCCGACCTAAGTCTTCTAGTTTCGATAATTTGCAATACTTTGAAAATTTGAGCAGATTTTAAAACCCTCTCCTTAAAACGAAATCACGACGAAAGGGCGGCATTGTCTGAAGTTATTTGGAGAGATCGAGGACGATTTATGATCAGTAGTCAATATATGAAGACATATAGTTACTCTTCTTTAGTATCAGAAAACAACCTAAAGATATATAGTTATCGAGTTGATTTTGGCTAATTGGTTGGTCGTATGTCCCAGGGAAGAAGAGTTTTACGGCAGCCGCCTCATCCATAAACCCAAGACGGTTACGAAATCATCCAATAGATACTTTGGATTGTCTATTCAAATGTAGTGTAGATTATTTTTTCAGACCTTTAAACAATGAAA
>JBOGPP010000074.1:0-10717 GCA_050748485.1 Nitrososphaeraceae archaeon
TTCAAAGTACCCTCACAGATCGGGATTGATCCCGAAGGACGCTGTCTATATTGGCTGCACACACATGATGATAGCGGAATTATCCATATAGAATCACCCGTGGAGAGACAATTTACCATTGGAAATTTTATTGATATCTGGAACAGGACTTTTAACAACACACAGCTATTTGATACCAATCCAACTATCGCATTAAGCATGTTCATAAATGGCGCAAAAGTACCAAGAGACACTGACTTAAGAAATGTCAACATTAACGCCCACGATGAGATAGCATTAGTTTTTGGGCCAATTCAAGCCGATAAAATACCTACCCGCTATGAATTTCAGCAAGGATTATGATTTTGACATGCCCACATGTTGGCAGGATTAGATATGAATGGAATGCTATTATGTCAAACAGATTTAGATAACCTGGTAATTAGAGAAATCATCGCTTATTGCTGTGACTAGAAAGGTTGAAAAGGAGAGCTATATCGAACCTTCTACGTAAGCGGCACGTGAATTTCAATCAACACTGATTGAACGCTTGGATAGGTCGCCTGGGTTTAAAGACCGCAATCAGATACATTTTGCACTTGAAATGGAAGTGCGGTGAGACTACCGCATTAACAGAATGTAGAATGATAAGAAATAGAAGCACGAACCACATGTTCTACGATTAGGTACAAAAATGCAAGTTCATCTGATGACAAAGTTAGTTGGTTCATGTGTTTTCCTTGTAACAGGGATCTCGTTTACATTCTTTTTACAGCCAGAAGTATTGAGTACATCAAGTCCTGAATCTGTGAGTTTTCCATCATCATTATCATCATACCCAGTCTTTGATCTTTTTGTGGCTTTATTGGGAAATAACTAACGATTCTAATGCAAAAATTATATTTGATAAAGGGATAAGCTACTTGAAGAAGAATCTCTGGAGATCTGATACATGAAGCTGGTCTTCTTATGATCTGTTGGAAAATCAGGCTACAGCTGAGTATCACAAGGCACAGATATCTCAATTAGGGGAATTGCATGATATTACAGGAGAAAATGTGTTTAAGGTGTACGCAGATCGGTTCCAGGAGTATCTTGAACAGATGCTGCTTGCTGAGTAGTGGGTCAAGGATTAACATTTCGGCATTTAATAGATGGTTTCTAAATTTTGACATCTATGATGCTTTTTAGTTAGGCTAACTGCAAAATGCCATTACCTTCAGACAAGTATTTGCGATATATTATTATTCTATTTTCATTTATTGATATATTGCTGGTGTTTGCATGAAATTCACTCAGCCTTCCGATGCAACGAATGCGTTTCATAGTAGTGAAATGATTGGTAAGAACATGGTTGAAGCGCTAACTTGGGTTGTTGACAAATTTGATGCTTGTCTTGATCATCGAGAAATATCTTTGCTTCTTGCTAAAGACGAGATAAGAAAGGGGCTTCTTAAGTTAAATGTAGGTAAGAACGTCAGGGTCAGAATCCTGACAGAAATTACCAATGAAAATGTGTCAGAAATACACAAAATCATGCCAAGTGTTGAAATAAGGCATCTTAATAACATCAGATCCAATTTTGTTGTGGCTGATGGTAGGCAATATCTTGGATATGCATTCTCAAATATAGTTCAACCCCATGGTATCTCAACTAACACAAAGGCAATAGTTGAAGCTCACCAATTCCTGTTCGAATTTCTTTGGAATGCATCTGTACCTGCAGAGATCAGAATGGTACAGCTTGAAAAAAATCTTCCAGTAGAGAAGACTGAGATCTTGTATGGACAAGAGAATATTGTTAGGCATTTTCTACACGACCTCAAGTATGCGCAGGAAAGATTCGATAGCTGTACTGATTTCACCGGACCGTCTCTTTTTGTAGATTCTCCTATTTGGTCAGATTATGCAGAGCTGCCAAAAAGAGGAATCAGATTGAGATTCATTACTGAAATCACTAAGGAGAATATGAAATATTGCGAAAAACTTCTGAGAGTGTGCGAGCTAAGACATCTCGAAAAAGTGAAAGGAAATTTTGGCATAATTGATGGAAGAAGTTATGGTGCAGGCTCGTCTGCAGAAGAAGGTCAGGCGCCAGCACAGCTTATTCGGAGCAATATCCGAGCATTCGTGGAACAACAGCAGTATTTCTTTGAGACTTTGTGGAGCAAAGCCTTACCCGCAGAGCGAAGGATTGAACAAATACAAAGAGGAACTGATGAAGAGTTCATTGATACTATGAATGACCCCTATGAAGTACAAAAACTTACCTACGAGCTCATAAAGAGTTCTAGAGTTGAAATAATGATAGTATGTGCTACCTGTAACGCATTTTTGCGCCAGGTTAGAGCTGGTTCATTCAAGTTGTTGGAACAGGCTGCAGCTGACAATGGTGTAAATATAAGAATCTTGAGTCCTAGTAACAAGAAGATTTTAAGTTTTATGCAGAGATATGACAAGAGTACTTTTAAATTTCATAATCAAATCAAAGTAAGGCATCTCAAAGAAGACTTACAAACTAAGATCTCTCTATTGCTGGTAGATAAAAAGTACTCTCTGGCAGTGGAGCTCAATGACGACACAAAGCACCGAACAGTCGACGCTATAGGCTTTAGTACTTATTCCAATAGCAAATCCACGGTTCTTTCTTATGCTTCCATATTTGAAACACTTTGGAGGCAGAGCGAACTCCATGAGCGCCTAGAAGAGCTGAATGAGGAATTAAGGTTGCGTGATGTAGCACAACGGGAGTTTATTAATACCGCAGCTCATGAGCTGCGTACACCGATTCAACCGATACTAGGATTATCGGAGATCATACTGGAGAGTAACAAGGACGAGGATCTCAAAGAATATCTGATAATAATTGCGAGAAATGCAGAGCGGTTACATCGCCTAACTAATAATATATTGGATGTCACCAAAATTGAAGGCAGAATACTAAGACTAGACAAGGGAATGGTCGATTTGGATGATTTGATATCATCACTAGTAACAGAGTACCAAACATCTATAGAACAAAAGAAGATTGGAAATGTCAGAAAAAAGGACGACGACGGCGTCAATAAGGAAGATAAAGACCTGTTTAGTCAAGTACATTACAGCCCTTCCGCAGACGTAGGCCCTGTCATGATAGAAGTGGATAAGGACAGGATTATTCAAGTCCTATCTAATCTTATAAACAATGCCATTAATTCCTCAAACAAACGAAGGATTGCAGGTAATGATGATATTTTTCCAATTGAAGTCTTCATGAAAAAAGATGATAGTTCTGAGGAAATCACCACAATGGTGCGTGATGGAGGGACGGGGATTGATAAGAGCATGACTGGAAAATTATTTACTAAATTTGTTACTACGACGGATGGTGGAACCGGACTTGGTCTTTACGTGTCAAAAAACCTTGTTGAGGCACACGGAGGCAAAATATGGGCCTACAATAACTCAAATGGACGAGGTGCAACATTTTGCTTTACATTACCCCTCAAATCCGTCGGCGGGGGTCTCAGTCCAGTAGGGTGAAATCCTTTAAAGGTATCAATTAAAAATTAGTTTGGGGTATGGGTTGAGGTGGAGTCACCAATTTTTTCAATCAAGTGTCTGTCAGAGAAAATAAAGGGTGGGGATATATCTCCTACTGAATTAATTGAAGTATCCTTGAACAAGATCAAGAAATTAGAGCCTATACTTAACGCATTTATTACAGTTATCGAGCGAGATGAACTATTCAGGCAGGCTCAAATAGCCCAAGAAGAAATTAGTCACGGGAAGTACCGTGGCCCCTTGCATGGTATCCCATTTTCAATTAAGGATATTATCCATGCAAAAGGAATTAGATGTACTGCAGGTTCGAAAATACTTACGAATTATGTTCCAAAGTCTAGTGCATCTGTTGTGCGAAGAATGAAGAAAGCCGGGGCAATCCTCATCGGTACAAATAATTTAAATGAATTTGCTTCAGGAATAACTGGGATAAATCCATTTTACGGATCTTCTAAAAATCCGTGGGATACAACCAGGCTATCAGGGGGCTCAAGCGGTGGATCTGCTGTTGCTGTCTCAGCAGGTATGGTTTTATTTTCTTTAGGAACAGATACTGGAGGATCCATTAGGGTTCCCGCATCGCTATGCGGAGTTGTTGGACTAAAGCCTACTTACGGTAGGATTAGCGTGAATAATATTTTTCCATTAGCTACCTCTCTTGACCATGCAGGTTGCATTACAAAAAGTGTATGGGACGCAGCTGCCGTGTTGGAATACGCCGCTGGTTGGGATGCTTTAGATGCCACTTCAGCAAATAATTATGTACCCCCATATACTAAAATCATAGAGCAACCAAATCTTAAAGGACTACGAATTGCAGTCCTAGACGAATATTTCTGCGACAGTTTGCACTCTGAAATAGCAGGCTTGTTTTATGAGTTTGTAGATATTTTACGCTCTATGAAAAGTGTAGTAATAGATGACATAAATTTGCAAGATACTAAAAAATACTACGAGTCGTGGAGAAACATTAGACTTGCAGAGGCTACAAACGTTCATCTGAATTGGTTTAGCAGAAGAGCAGAGGATTATAGCCCTGAAGTAAGAGAAATGTTGCTACAGGGCAAAAGAATATCTGCAGTCGATTATATTAAATCTCTAAGAACAGTAAAAGAAATAAGAAGGGGGATCTTAGCCATGTTTTCAAATCGAAAGATTGACGCTATTGTAGTTCCTAGTACCATTGTGCCTGCCCCGCGAGTCGATGATAATTTTGTTCAGGTAGGCAAGGATGTTGTGTTAGAAACACGCCAAGCCTTACTGCGAAATACAATAGTATTTAATAGTACTGGCCTACCTGCCATCAGTATTCCGATAGGATTTACCAATAGCAATTTGCCAGTAGGAGTCCAAATAGTTGGGCCTCCATTTAAGGAGGAGATAATTCTCTCCATAGCATATTGCTATGAATTGACATGCAGCAACATGGATAGATTTGTTCCACAATTTCATTGATATTGAAAACGAATCTAAGTCACCACCACACAATCTGCGTTACCGTGAGCTGGTAAGCTTATGCAGGTTTTTTGTTTTTCTTTATTTTGAACATCAAACATGGTATCTATTCATACCTCCTTATATATACAAGAAACATCAAGGTCCAATTGTTCCCAAACTTTTACACTATTGATGTACACACTAATGAGAGACATACTGCCAATACATAAGTATAAAGAATATCATTATAATAGACGGTATCTGACTGAAAGCGGACGGTAAGAAAAAATTGTCCAAAACTAGAGATGAGATAACAAAGCATCGGATTAGAAAGCTTAGGATTGTATTCTATATTGTTACCGGATTTCTAGCCGTAGAGGTAGTTTTCGGCCTTATAACTGGTAGTTTGGCGTTACTAGCAGATGCCGGCCATATGGTTGCAGATGCCGGAGGGCTTGCACTAGCTCTCTTAGCAATCTCTTACTCCCGAAAGCCTCCCACACCTCAAAGAACCTTCGGATTTTATAGGATGGAAATACTTGCCGCGCTAGCAAATGGAGTTGTGCTGATTTTGATCTCCTTTTACATACTCTATGAAGCATATTGGCGCATACTAGAACCTCGTCAAATCGAGGTTCTTCCAATGCTGGCGGTAGCGTGCGTAGGACTTGTCGTAAATGTCATAGGAATATTACTTCTCAAGAGTCACACTCACAATATCCCTCTAAATTCAGTCGATAGTGCTGATCTAACATTGGACAGAGATCATGATCACCGTAAGAAGGAAAAAGAGGGGAACTTGAATATGCAAGGCGCCTATCTTGAAGTCCTTAGCGATACACTAGGATCAGTTGGGATAATCATTGCAGCCGTTGTCATCTATGTAACTGGCTTTTATTTGGCTGACCCCATAGTAAGTATCGCTCTTGCCTTATTCATCTTTCCGAGGACTTGGAGACTACTCAACAAATCGCTTCATATTCTCATGGAAGGAGTTCCTGCCAATATATCACACGAAGAGGTTAAGAAAGCAATTCTTCAAATCAAGGGCGTAACTGGAATTTTTGAGTTGCATATCTGGACTATTACCTCAGGTCTGAATGCATTATCCGCCCATGTGGTAGTGATCGATCCGAGTAGGTCTTTAGAAGTTCTTCAAGAGATAAATTCTTTGCTCGAGAAGAATTTTAGAATCACACACGCCACTATCCAGATCGAAGGCTATCATGACCAGACAAGATCTTTTTAGATGCCAGAACATCAAGGACCTGCGAATAAGTCGAGACAATACTTAAAGATTTACCAATAATTCCATTGGATTAGTGGATCGAGATCAGAAATACTTCTTATGCAGTAGAATAGTTCCCTGATGATTTCGATCGGATATAGACAATACATACCAGATGATGAGTTTAGTGGGAACTCTTGGTAGGGGTGACGTAAAGACATGGGATCGAGATTACCAGTAGTTAATGGAGTTTACAAAAAACCCTAATCATTATAGTGTAAGTGCTTTACCTGTCTACTAAGTCCAGATGGTGACGGCCCCATATCTACTGGATTTAAGTTTGGTCGCCAAAGGCTTGACTAATGGCAAACAAGAAAAGGACATTCAACATCCTTGCCAAGTAGCTATTAGATTTCAATGTCCTTATGAAAGGATCATTATAATGGAAAATGCTTACGATGTCTAAGCTATAAACTCTAATTTCAATATGGAGGATGTACCTAGACTTCAAAACATGGCCTTCGGTGTTGAAATTGCAGTGGCGGAAGCAAGCCTACATAGTAGATTATTTTATCAATATAAAGGATAAGATCGACTTGGAAGAACCGAGACTCTATTAGAATCTAGGATCTCTGGAAATACCTCTTGTCCTATATCGTATTCTTATTCGATTTCCAACTCCCTCATTTCAAATCCTAATACCTGCGATTTCCTTACTAACTGAGAGACCCTCTCTAAGTTTTCAGTTACATCCTTAGAGTTAGACAGATTTGTGTTTATATTGCATTTGAGAACAGTCAATCAGCAGCTGTCCAATAAGTCTTGTAATAATTTGTTCACCTCCAGAAGCCCATGACCTATAGCACTGAATAGATCATTCTTTTATGTCTATGCGGTTTTCCCTCTTCGCAAACCTACCCTCTCTCCCTCCCCATCACAGTATCTTCGACTTAAATACCGACAGCTGATGGATCACTAGATGGACGATCGCCTTCTGTTGTACACAGGCAACGACCGTCTTGAGAATTAGTGAAAGTAAATGGGGACTATAAATAAATATGAATAACGATGTCATTGATTTGAGAAAAACATATGACTATTTGAGAAAATCCCAGACCCATCTGGTACAGTCTTCAGAAATTGCCACCGCATGTGTCTGTCAAAATCTCTTCAAACTAGATTATCCTTATGGAGCAATTAGAAGCGATAAAGACTACTTGGTCGCGAATACTGTTCATGATATAATGAGTTTGTGTGTGAGCGGCCCCATCCTTGAAAATTGGCATAGTGGGTTAGAGAATTATGAGCAGCTTGGAGAGAAAATTGTAAATGATTCATCCCATATGGTAAATATCATTATCGAGGATACGTTAGATGGCGCAAACCGAGAAAATAGATTTGTCCCAGACGATTTTGAGACCCAAGTCAATGATATCTTTCATGGTCTAGTACTGGGCATGACTAGGAGGCTGATGAAAAAGTACGAAAAACCTTCAAGAGTCTTGACCGAAGTTACAATTACCAATATCAAGAACCATCACGAAGGGAGGGTCGACGCAATCCTAGAGTATCCTAATGGTTACGGCCTATTAGACTGGAAAAGTTACGATCTTAGCAATACTATTAGTGGTCGGGAGAAATGGCAGCTCATTGCTAATACCCTACTTGCAAATTTCAGATACAAGCGGAACGAAGACGATTGGACAGAACACAATTTTTCCTGCATAGTACACAATGGTGGGGTTTACTTCCCTAAATCAGAAACTATGACAAAGGAAGTGGAACGAATTAAAACCAACAGACAATTTGCCCACATGGTCCTCTGTGGGCAAAGAGTTCGTGTTCAGAGACCAAAATTCTGCCCCGTATGCGATAAGGGCTTAGAGGGAAGTAAGGAATGTCTTTTCTATCAACGTGATGCTAGATTAGCGTATGAAGGCAAACTACCAGCGCAGTACGATAAGATGACAAAACAATTTTTTGCTAAACGCTACGCCATCTTAAAAGAGAGAGCAGAAACTCACTTACACAAACATGTTGCTTCTGTGCTGATTAACAAGCATGGAGAGGAAGAAGCCTTGCGAAGGTTGGAAAAAATCGGCGTGCTATGCAGAGGGTACTCGTATGATTTTGATGTTGATGAAAGAGTTGTTTTTTCGAGAGCTGACGATAACATTCCGCTGGAGCCACGTAGGATTGTAAGGGTAATAGGAGCTGAACCAGGCAAGTCACTTCTCTCGTGTATAAGTGAGCAAGCAAGTGTAATGGAAGTAACAAATAGTAAGATTACTCTTGGTTTTAGGTCGAAGATTGCTGTGCGTAGGGCTAAGAAGCAACTATTTCATTTGCCTATTTTCTTTTTGAGGGATGAGCTTAATCTCACTCGAAGCATGCTACGACCTATACATCAATTTCACAAACTAGCCGCTGATGTTTTTATTCCACCGGAGCTATTGCTATGACGATAAATCTTAATCCAGATCAATCTAGAATACTGAACTGGCGCGTTAGTTCAGGAGGAGTGGCTGGTGTCATTGGACCAGCAGGATGCGGAAAAACAACTACGGGCAGCTTTCTAGCTGTCAAGATGATTTGCGAGGGGTATGCTAAAAATGTGCTCTTAGTAGCCTTTACCAATTCGGCCGCCAACGAATTTTCAAGAGAATTGAGCATGGTGTTGGGGCCTGAGGGATCAAAATTCCTGTGCGTCAGAAGTGGATATGCACCTGGTGCGGACCTCAGGCTCCCTATACCTTTTAGCAATAACATTGAGATTGTAAGAGCCAAGAAGATCGTAATTTGTACGACACAGTCACTCAAACGATTATCTGCCTCCATAAAGTTTGATAATATGATCATTGATGAAGCTGGTATCGAAAGGCTAGAACATCTTTTGTCACCATTTGCTCTTGGAATCAACCAGTTAGGTATTCATCTTATGAAAGAGAACATTTCATTTGAAACCAATAACATAATCGAGCTTGCATCACAGTGTGGTATTGTAGCTACTGTTGTGGGCGATCCTAAGCAATCAAGACCAATAGGATTAGCGGATTATGATCTTAGTGCAATGGAATGGGTACTTAAGTGTGCCAAGTATGACACACTCTTTACTACTCATCGACTCCCTGATAAGCTGGCGATGTTAGTAGATGAGTTTGCTGATTATGGTGGCTTGAATTCGGCTCCCGAGATCGCAAATAGAAGAATGAACGTGAAGTATGCCATCGATGAGAAATTTAAGAATGTTCTCAATCCGGAAGAGGTCATTACCTGGGTAAATCTGAATGGTAACGAAGAGATGGGAGGTCCTAGCTCATGGTATAATGAATTAGAGGCAAAAGCTTGTGTCCGCATCTGTTCTGAACTTAGAAGAGTAGCCCCTTCAAAGTCGATCTCCGTAGTAACCCGATATACAGAGCAAAGGCGTACAATATTAAAATATCTTCAGTCCCTTAACATAGATGCCCGGGTGTTGACAACGACCGGTGCGCTGGGAACACAAGCAGATATTGTTATTTTCACTCTAGTCAGGAATAATCCCGAAAGAGTGGTAGGAGCCGTCGGCTCACTTCAAGACCTAAACGTAGCGATCTCTCGATCTAAGGAAAAATTGATCATTCTTGGCAGCTTCGAAATGATGTTAAACAGCTTTACTAGCTCATTCAACTTGAACCCGCGCCTCAAACAAAACTTCGCTCAAAAGCTAGCGCGGCTTGTAGATAAAAGGTACGGCATGGTAGTTGAGGCCCCTAATATCTTGTGCAATTAGGACAAACACCCTGCGTGATAGATACACATTTACAAACCAGCTTTGTTTTCTTTTTCTGTCTTGTGGAAAATGATCTTTACCAAATAGATTACTTTCTCTTTTCAATGTTTTTTAATTTATTACTAGGCTCGTCCATAGTTGAGGCGGCCTTGTTCTTTGGTCAATAATCCTGGTCGCATTCTACATCACTATAACCTTCCTAAGGAAATCATTTCATTCGGAAAGCCGAATTCATGTCACCTATGTCATACAAAGATTAGCTAATTTTTTCAAGTAATCATTAAACGTTCTTCGATGAAATAAAGAAAGCAATTAAGCGCAGGAGAATAAATTGACTCACAACAATCCAATTTAGCTAATGATTAATTTCATAAAGTTTTCTAAATAAGCTAATCCAATCTAATGATGGTCGTCTTCGGATTTTATTCCACCAGCAACTCTTTTTATGTATTAACCCTTATTGCGTTGATAAAAAATTTATAAATCGGAGAATTTTCATTCTCCCTATTCTCTATTACCTTCCTATACACAGACCACTTGGATTACTTGTCTCACAACTGTTGTCTACATACTGATTTGCGTTGATGTTTGTTGGTAGTCCGTTTGCATTGTTAAGGTCAATGACATTCTGAAGTACGTTATTGGCTGATATAGTATTCTGTGAGCTCTGTCCATCAAGAAATACTCCATTCTGACTTCCAACTACATTGTTCATTCCTACATTGGACTGTTGTGTGTTGACAAATGTTATTCCTGCT
>JBOGPP010000075.1:0-11645 GCA_050748485.1 Nitrososphaeraceae archaeon
TGATTACTTTATCAAAATCCAATAGTAATTGTAACGATATTTTATAGAATATGTAGATGATTACACTAATTACACGGTTTATTATGCATGGATCAGGATAAGCAGTAGTGATTAGCATTAGTGATTAGCATAGTTTGAAAATCGGTGTGTAAAATAGTAATTGACAGAAATATACAAAAATCTGTCCTCATTTGATTAAAACTTTGTTTAAAAAAGTTTTATAAGCAGATATTAAAGGATAAGAAAAAATAAGCAGGAATTTTGGAAACGCTTTTTCTCCTCAGTTTACATTTCTATCTAATTATATTCTTCATTCGATTTACTTTTTTGATTAATCTATCTGCACGATTCATAGTAAATGATATCCCGGGGATTTTGCTGACTTCTTTTAGCCTTAGTTTTCTTTTGAGCCTTGTTACATTTCCATCATTTCCTAGATAAGCTATATGGCTTACTCTATCATTTATAAATAAATTCGGAGCTAAGCTACTTAGATCGCTTTTTGTCCACTTTGAACGATGGGTTTCATAGATATTGTTAAACGCATCTTTCTGACTGCTTGGTTTTTTGGGTGTTGATATCAAAACCCCACCATTCTTGCGCAATATTTTATGTAATAAATTCTCTCCTTGTTGCTTATCAAAATGTTCCAAAACATCAATCAACAAAACCAAGTCATATCTAGTTTCAATTTTATCCAAAACTTCCATTATATCACTAATGTATATGTTATTGTACACAAATTTATGTAAAGGAGTAATATAATCTCCAAAAACTTCTACTCCATCAATGCGACGCAAAAATTGTGAATAGTCATGCCTTCCATCCCATAACTCCAAATACTCTCTACACAGTACACCATATTTACCAAAACCTGTTCCAATGTCTAAAATGGACATTGGACTTATGTGAATAATTATATCCATTATCTTAGAAATATGATAATGTTGACTGGAAGGCATTTATATATAATAAATGATGAAATCATTATGCTATAAAAATTCATCTTTTATAAAGTATCGCTTCTAAATATTAGGAGCATGAATTATGTTTTTGATCTAGATTGACCAACAACCCTTAACCTTAAGTGTGGATTATGTCAATAATACATTATGAAGAAACTATATCAATCTAGATCTGATCAAGAATTGCCAATAGCCCTTAAATATAATAATCTTCTCAATCATAGCTGCTTTATTGCTCTTGTTTCACCTAAGGAAATTTTAGCAAATAACAAATATAATTTATCAGCAGTACTTGATTGACTTGTATATTAATAGGAGAAGAAAGCTAAAGTAATGCATATATGTTATATTTGTGGTCAAGCAGAGACTATCCCATTCAAATGTAATTACTGCCAAGAATTATTTTGTAATATTCATAGAAATCCGATTAACCATTCTTGTCCGTTCTTAAATACTTATAATAAGAAAAGGAAGAACATGTTAATAGATAATGATTCCCAAAAATATGGCTTTCAATCGTCTTCTTCTGTGTTCAAAACTTTGTCAAGAGTTTTAACTATAAAATCTTCTAGGACTGAATTATTTCATCTTTCATTAGCAACCATTTTAGTTACTGCAGTGGGTCTTTCTTTAAGTGGTTATCGATATATTTCCTGGCAGTTTTTGGCTATATTCGTCTGTGCTTTTCTAGTGCATGAACTAGCTCACAAGTTTCTAGCCCAGTATTATGGTAGTTGGGCAGAGTTTAGAGCTCAAACTTGGGGATTAATCATAACAGCAATATCTGCGCTTCCGTTTATGCCGTTCAAATTCATTGCTCCCGGCGCTGTCATGGTTGGATTATCGGATAGAAAGAAATTTGGCAGAGTAGCCCTAATTGGTCCTCTGACTAATTTGGTGATGGGTTTTTCATTTCTACTCTTCTCTTTGTTTTACGATCCATTCAATCCACTCTTTGCTATCGGAGCATCATTTAATGGTTGGATAGCGATGTTTAATCTGCTACCATTTGGTGTATTAGATGGGCAAAAAATCTTTGATTGGAACAAATTAGCATGGATAGTTACAATGGCAGCTGCTATGGGATTGTTCATAATAGCATATCTATAATATTGTTGGATTATAATTACGTGTTCCAAAAGAATCTCTATTAGTTCGTTCTAGCAACAGTAATTACCTATCTCAACAGTAATTACCTATCTCAACATTTCTATTCAATTATTTTGGTACTAATTTAAAGAACATACTAATCTAAGGCGCTAGGTTGTATATACCAACCTAAAAGTAAGAAGTGGTTAACTAATGATCATATAAAATAGAAATAAAGGTAATAATGACGGTCTGAACATAAATTGTTCTTAGTTCTTGTACTCGTAACAGTATTTGTATTCTGGTCTATAAATATACTATCTTCCATTTCTATTTCTACTCCCATTTCCATTGACGGTTTTGCGATCCATGGGATTTCCCTGGATAATATACCAACTGATCTTCCAAAGATCGGAATTACATCTCATAGAAACGGGAGTTATGTATATCTTTCTCCAGAATTAACCATAAAAGGTACTTCATCTGATACGGGTAATACTGATTGCACGATTCTTACATCTATAAACAATGTCCAACCATTTCAAAATGCTTCTGCAACTGGTTCACAAGGAGAACAAGACTTTTCTAATTGGAATTCTACCTTCTTTAATGCAACTAATTTGCTAAGGCTCGGAAAAAATACGATCACTTCACTTATTGTTTGTTTGGATGCTAATCATAATTCACCTACGTCGTCCTCTCATTTAATAAATCTTACAGGAGTACCCGGTGACGATAATCAATCTAGTTTGTCATCAGTTTCTAGGGTGATACATGATAGTTTAGAGAACAAAATAACTGAACAACACAAAAGTTCTAATCAATCAAGAACAAATCTCCAAAATAATCCATACGCAACACCGATGCATCGCAATAATGATCAAAGCCAAAGTACACTATCTCCTAATAGCGGCCAGAGCACAACTGGAAATCCTTGATCACGTTACATAACCCCTTCTAAAAATGAAACAAAAGTAATAGTAAATGACAACAGAGAAATGACTTCATTATCCCAAAATCCTCTCATTTAATACGGCTCTCAGTTTATCGTATGCCTTTCATAATACCACTTTTAGTTGATATGATTCGATTTCAAATAGTAGATTTGATAAAGATAAGAATCAGTAGAATTATAGACTATCGATGGAAGAATGTATCGCTCATTCTTTGAGCAAAATACTTTTGGCATCTAGAAGCTAAATTTCGCCAGATTCCAATGATTCCAGAATATCAAAAATGTTCGTCTCTTCTGATTCTGTTACGTTCAGATTTGTAAGATGAATCTCTAGGGAATCAATAATCGACAGTGCGTCAGCAATATAACTATTATAGCTAGGTATATCAGCTGTGTAATAGAAATAATACGCAAAATTAGTACCCGGGATAATGGTCCCTATTTCTTCAGTTAATAGCATATCTCCTGTGCCTGGATCGATGTGACTATATAACAATGAATAAGCGGGATTACCTGCTAACTGTGGAGGAGAATTCAAATCTGGCGACATAGCAGTTGATATGAGTGTAAAATTGAGGGTATTACCTCTATAGCTTTGAATAACCTCAGCAAGATATGTATCTAACGTTTCATTAACGTTAAAAACGTCTCTTGCGATCCCAAGATATGCGGCTCCGCTTTCAGCCATCGGCTCAAATAAAGTGATAAAGACAGTGCGTTCTTCTGGAGATATAACAGGATCAGAGTACTTCCAGGTAGTTGGATATAACAGACTTATACCGTAAGTAGAATTTTCATATACTAACATATCGTTGCTTTGAATACTAGATGATGAAATATCAGTATTATTTTGTGACATAGAAAGTGAAGGGACAGTTGTAGTTATTGTAGTTGTTGAACCATCCTGTGTAGTACCATTAGAAATAGTATCATTGTTAACGTTACCGTTTATGACGCTCACTTCGCCTATAGAAGATAGTTGAAAGGAATCAATCATACTTTCTAAAGCAGGAACAAACAGATCATATCTTGATTCCTCTGTATTAAACAATAAATAATATACTCTATTGTTGTCGCTATCTAAAGCCCCTACTTCCATAAGTTTTCTATCAGTACCGTTTGCTGAGTCTGTAAAGACTATTTCATAAGTTGGAAGTCCAGAAAGTGTATTACCAGTATTAGAGGATACAAGATCGAAGTTCAACCTACTTTCTCTATATCCGTTAATTATACTCCTTGAGTACTCATCAATTGAAAAAGGGGTTTCAAGCTCTTCTATACCTATTTGCAGGAAAGTAACGGCGTTAGGGTCATCTGAGATTGAAGGAAACATATTGACTATCGGAATTATTGTAGCATCAGTAGGGACCTGTACTTCCTGATAGCTCCAATCAGATGGATAATTCATCCTTATACCATATTCGGAATTATTGTATGGCAAGAAGCTATCTTCATCGATAATTTCACTTTTGTCGTTATCTCCCAATGATATCCCTGTATTGTTTGCTTCCTCTTCTTCTTCATCATCATCTTCATCCTGTCCACTAGATGCAAACATTAGTATAGTTTCAGACGGCAAAGTAAGAATATTTGAAATCAAAAATAAGGACAGGATACTAATGGTCATAAGCAGGACATACAATGAATGAGATTTATAAGAATAGTGTACTTTCCTAAAATTTTCTCGATAAACACCATCGTTGTTCCCTTTCATACTTCTATTGAATAGATAATAGTTATTATCCTTCATTTACCCGGGAGAAGTAAGTACAAATGATCTAACTATTAAGCTATTCTATTGTAGAAATAACAAATAGAGAATGATATCCTTATAAAGGTTATATAGTTAGTCCGTCACTTTTTATTTTGTATGTACACTATCTCTCTCAAGAGAACCTTTGCTCTTATGATCCTAAGTATTTTGGGTGTTACCTTACCTGCACTTAAGCCGTTTATAGATGGGAATGGTGATATTTATGCAACAATAACTACTGCGAATAATCAAGAAGCCATTACGAATACCACCGCTGTTACTACCAACGCCATTATCTCCGATTTATTTAATAAGGTTAAGGATTCAGTTATTGAGATAATCACTGTAGGCAATGTAATTAATCCAAAAATAACTATCGATGGCGCTCCTCTAGTATATGGTGGCGGCGGTTCTGGCTCTGGTTTTGTCTTTGATATAAATGGAAATATAGTTACAAACTATCATGTGACACAGGGAGCAGATGTTATTTATGTCAAGTTCTCTAGTGGTAATAGCTATCCAGCAACAATAATTGGTGAAGATCCATATTCTGATCTGGCTGTAATACAGGTTGATTCATCTGCATTATTCAGAGAAAATCTAAAGCCATTACGAATTGAAAATTCATCAGAGATACATGTTGGACAACAAGTGTTTGCCGTTGGCAGTCCACGAGGCCTCACTCTTTCCGTAAGCGAGGGCATAATTAGCCAGATTAATAGAATAGACCTAAATATAATAACTGGAAGATTCTGGACAGGGGGTCTCATTCAAACAGACGCAGCCATAAATCCTGGTAATTCAGGTGGACCTCTCTTGAATTTACAAGGCGACGTTGTTGGAGTGAATGAATATGGTTTAGTTGACATAGCAACTGGAGCATCCGAGCAAGGATTAAACTTTGCCATAGGACCTGCCACAATTCAAAGAGTAATACATGAGCTGATCTCGCAGGGTACATATGAGCATCCATGGCTTGGTATAGAAATTGCAGATGTTACTCCACTGTTTGCAGACTCAGTTGGTTTATCGGATGCTAAAGGAGTATTCATAAAAAGTGTAGCTTCAGAAGGTCCTGCAGAAAAAGCAGGAATAACACCCTTTAGTATTATCTTTTCAGTTGACGGTAATGTTGTAAGAGATAAATCTGAGCTCATTGATTATGTAGAAAACAACAAACTACCTGGTGATGAAATATCCTTGAATATAATTACATCCGATGGAAACAGAAGTGATATTACCTCAGTACTAGAACAGAGAGAAGAGCCCTTCTAGTATTCGTTTGACTCCAATGCTGGTAATATGCGTGTATTTCAGCATTGAGTAGTTACTTTAGAAAGAACCAGCAAATAAGGACATAAGTTATGTTCATTTAGTCATGTTATTACGACAAAACCTAGCTTGACATTTTTCAGAAATTCTTCATTTTCTTTCACAGAAGTGATTTATGGTAGCGCGGATATGGTTATTCGATAAGGTAGATATATGGATCAAACAGGTCATTCACCTCACTCACGACACCATTATATCAGGATAAGTCCGAAGAAGAAATGAAGTTAAGGTATAGAATCTATGTTTGTAAACGAAAGATTCAATATGAAAAGAACGACTGAAAATGGTTAGAGAAGATCGTACTCTTTATTATATCACCATTCATTTCGTTATGGTATATTGTATCCTTGGAAAGTATTTTTCATGTATTAGGACATCATGAAAAAATGAGATACTGGTACTCAGGTATTCACAGCTATTTGTAATTGACAAAATTCTATTAGAGTACAAAAGCTATTTAGGCTTTAGTTAAACTTAAGAACACGATCCTATTGTCACAATTATCAACTATTCGCACTGACAAATTTGGAAAAAGTGATCAATATAATAAACGGTGACAAAAATATTATTAATAGAAACTTGAAATGATGTGACTAACCATAAAATGAATCAGTGAATTTGCAGTCATCTAAAGTTTAACCTTAAATCAGATGAAAATAGAACTCGAAGCTATTTAGAAAAGATTATGGATGGGTTAGGGAAGAGAAGATAGAGCAATCTAATTGTATGTATTACATATATGGGATCAAGCTGGTGTGGCGTTCATCTTAGCGAAATTTCAGCAGATGAATGGCAATGAAAGTAAAGTTATAAGAGTTAAGAATGCTGACAAATATGGTATAGACGAGTTTTATAAAGAATATGGATTATTTGTAGCACCTGAAGAATTGGTTTATAAATCAATTGAAGAAGCAAAAAAAGCAGATGTAATACATATTCATAGTTTACCAGAGATGGTAATTAATATTCGAAAGATTTATGAAGGGTCAAAGATTATCATTCTTCACTATCATGGTACGGATATACGAGGTTTTTCTAAGGATAATTCAAGAATATTTAATTTGCGAAATATTTTAAAGCCTAAAAATATAATTAAAAAAATTAAAAAAAGACGTTTACATGTTAAGGCACAAAGATTAGCAGATAGAGTTATTGTGTCTACACCTGATTTGATTCAATTAGTTAAGGGATCAGTCTTTTTGCCTAATCCAATTGATACTGATCATTTCACCAACAAAAAATTGACAAAAGAAAGATCTGTCGATGTATCTAAGGGTATAATAGTAAATAGTGAAGTCACTAATATTGAGCTTGCAATGAACTATTGCAAACATAAGAAAATTAATCTTAATATTGATATTTATGATAGAACAAAAAATCCTATATATTATAAAGATGTTCCAAATTTTTTGAAGAAATATGATATATATGTTGACTTAAGGTTTGTAAATCGGAAATTACTTAAGAATCTTAGTAAGACTGCTTTGGAAGCGTTAGCATGTGGGTTGAAAGTATTAAATTACAAACTTGAATATATGAATAATTTACCTTCTGAGCATTGTCCCACAAAAGTCGTTACGATATTGTCATCTATATATTCACATAAAAGAGATAGGTCAGAACTAATTAAATTGGAAGTAGAATTAGCAATTCTCAATATAATCTATGGAGTCCATATCTTGTTAAGAAAACTATTGAAATATAAGTAGTAGATACAAATAATCAATGACCGCACCACAACTACCCATAGTACTACCAATTCCATGTTCATATGACTGCTCTGAACATGATGGACAGGTAACAATATCTGTTTCAGACATAAATATCGTGCTACAAGATGTACATTTTATCGTTTGAAGACCTTGCATTTCAAACTGCGATCTATAACATCCCTATTAAGACTTCGATTAAGAGATAGTAAAAAGGGATTGTGAGCAATTGCTATAAACGCTATTATAGTCACGGGATTCTATAATATTATTGACATGACTAGACTTTAATAACTGGAACAAATCTCGTTCATCATCATTATATATCATCATGGTTTTTTTGTCAGTATCAAAATAATATGCGAGATGGTTTAATATTATGGTAAATTAGTAAATCAGATATAAAAAATTTTAAGAATCCAGAGGGATTTGTTATTTAGAGCTCAGAATTTATAACAAATGATCATTTTCTCATGGATTTGTAGTCTCTCTTCAATTTTGGCTCAAAAAGATGAAAGATGATAATACATAAAACTATAGCTGCGTTTAAAGACTTTTAGGAATGTTATAAAAATGGTCAGACTTAATATAGTATATGATTTGCTGCAAAAAGCCAAGCTCTCGTCGCATATCATGGAACACAATAGGATTTTACAGCCTATCAATAAAATCTACTTTGTGATTTGTAATTCATGTTACTGGTGTGCATCTTATTTCAGCATTGATGATTTAGAATCTTTATCTGCATCCTCATCACATGTTCTCGACTGTCACATTTGTAATTCTTATAATACTAAACTAATACCAATCTCTACGGACGAATCGTTTAGAATAGAATATAATGCAACCAAAAGTATGGAGATTAAATTCTATAAGAGTAATAATGCTGTTGTTAGACAAGTAATCTGTTAAAGAGTATGAAACTCAACCTTCGCTGCAACAGTAACTTTGAGTTTAGTAGATAAATAATCTTTGATTAGATAGTTATGCGATCCATATATACAAACAAAGAGTGCCGGTTAGCAATTCTGCCGCATTCTTGGTCATCAAATATTTCTAGAACGTAGCTCGCAATCTAATCTAATTTAGTAATAACATTAACTAAAATGTTATTTTATTATCCAGTGTTTAGTTAGCTGTAACTTTCATTCCAATTGTCTTCTTCCTCTTCATTGTTATCTTCATCATCATTATTATTAGTCACTTCTTCAAAGTCATTTGGTCCAATATTATCCTTCCATTGAGTACCCATTTTTCAGTTCTTCTTGACTCGACATTTCACCTGACTGTCATCGTCGCTCTCCATCCAGTTATCATCTTCCGTTGTAAATATACTGAAATGGCAGTTGATGTTATCAAAGTTAGTGCCATCACAATTAGAAGAGCAAGAAAGCTGCTGAATTCCGAATTTTATTCATTTTTATCTATCTGTAGCCGATTTACAAACGTCTCTTGTGTTACCTTCTACGGACATGCAACCATCAACGAATTCATCCAAATATGCCTTATCTCCAGTCGCTTCATCTCCGCAGTGATCATATGTTGCATCATTAAATGGTTCATTTTGTCCGTCTTTAAAACCTGCATTTCTGCAGCTCTCGTTCCAATCCTCTTGATCTTCTGCAGTTTGTGCATGGATTAGTAAATGATCCGATGTTATCATGATTATTATCACCACTGCTAAGCTAACAAACCCAATCAGTTTATTTGAACTCATATCTTGGACTTGACTGCGCCATAAATGTCTGGTATTTTATACTCCCATTATTGGAAATTGGATGTTCTTTTATCATATATGAGTGAATTCACAAGATAATTCTGCTTTATAAATTTTAGTGATTATTATTACTGAAATTCCATATTGTATATTAAAGGTTTTGAAAGATTATTAGAATCAGTCTTCATTCCATAATCATCAGTGATTCTACTACACGTTAGAAGTGTCAAGGCATCTATAAAAATAGTCTCATAATGAGATATTATAAAATAGGGATGTAGTATACTAAATAAAACGTCACCGCCCCCCATCAATATTGCAAAGCCGAATTAAATGACACATAAATGTTGGGGGTAATCAACACTTGCCTGCTAGATCTGGATTTGAGACTAGTTCATCAATTTTTGGTTCGTCGGTTTCATCGACTGTGGATTCGTTATTATTACCATTCTCTAAAAGTTCAGGTTCATCTCTAACTTCCGGTTGTTCTAGTACATCATCTGCTTGTTTGATCTGCTTGATTTCTGATAAATGATCTTTAAAAGATGTATTTTATTCCCTTTTCTGCACATGTGTCACGCATGTGTCACAGTATTTTTCTATGAGTATAGCCCCATCACCCACAGTGAATAATGCTTCTTGTGTAGCCTTGTTACCACAGGTTACACAGAATTTTGTCTTTCCACCATCGTCAACAAATGACCTTAGCATTGAAAATATTCTTTCCATTCTATTGTTTCACATCCCTGAAGATTTCGTTGATTGTATTTCTTGGCGATATTGCAATTGTCGCATATGCAGCAACCACGGATTTTGGATTGTTTCTCATCATTATATGTAGTTGTTATACATATAAGAACTTGCGCTCCATAATAACTAAACTGAGCTTATTTCTAACCAGAATACGAATTTTGTATTTTTGCCCTAATCCTCTGATTCCATGTCGGATCTTGATTAGATATTCTCTCAAATGATTAGATAGCTGGAGATTGTTGTTAACCTCTGCAATATTTATTGCTCGCATTTTATCTCCATATTTCAGATCAGAAAGGCGTCCCAAATACTATTAAGAGTGTCAATTTTGTTTATTTATGAGTGTTTATTTATGAGAATATCTGATTCTCGCAGGTTATTGGAGCCTTTCATTCAGCATATTTTCAAATCTAATAATATCTACTAACTTCTAATCGCATTTTGATTACTCTCACGTTTGTTACTATTATGACTTGTAATTTCGTGCAATCCTCATGAAAATCAAAAATTCCCAGAGACGTGTAGATATGATGATATTCTATGTCAAATGCTCTATATCCTAATTGAATAATTCCTAAAATAGTGATTATTGTATTTTAGCGAAATCCCAAGTAGAAAAGAATTTTGGGATCAATTTCAATTATCACATGATTTCATTTTTGTACACTCTCCAATATCATTCTAGGAATTGGATGATCGAGTGTTCCAAGATATTTCATATATACTTTCTTTGTCTCGAACAGTTTTAACTGGATCTGGAACAGTTTTAACTGGATTATCTACTACAGTCACGATACCTTTCCCTTTTATTCCTTTATATGAAAAGTTCTCATTATCTATTGAAAAATAAACATTAGGTTTGTTTCATAAATTCTTGATTTTCCTAGTCGCTTTGAGTGTAATTATTAGAAATTTTTCTCTCTATCCTTATCATAGTTGAACCAATCAATAGTACCGATTTGCAAATTTAGCTTACTTTCGAGGAATGCATCGACTTCTTTGCTCATAGAGGGAGTACCGGTAATTGTACTAATGATCTTCATACCACTGATCCGGAATACATTACAGCGACTTTTCCTTCAAGTTTTTTCATGATAATTTAAAAAATAGTGTGATTTTAGAGTTAAGTTTCAATTGATATTGGCCCTGGTTTGATACTTCTGTCAACAATTTCCTGTTTTTTCATACTTTAATTTTTATCCTGTCGCCTTCAACTTGGACCTCATAGATCTGTTGATCGTATGTCTTGATATAAGACATTAGTTGTCCTGCTTGTTCCAGATAATTTTGCCATGTTTTTGGTAGTGGTTCCATCTGTTGTGAAGGTGTTAGAACAGGTTCCTTTACTTTCTTTCCTGTAGTAGCATCAAAT
>JBOGPP010000076.1:0-21947 GCA_050748485.1 Nitrososphaeraceae archaeon
CGAAGCCCACCGGACCCGGAAGCCTAATCTAGGTTTCAAAACTTGTGGAAGCTGCTTATAGAAAAAAGGGGGTGCTCCTATCAAATTTTCTTTAATTTTGTGCGATCATAATTCATGTTTCAGCTCAAAATTTCAGTGACCATCCACTTACCGATTTTGATGGGAAAAATATTTATAGATAATCATTAGGAGAGAAGGCTGTTGTCGCAAGAAGTCGTTGGCCTGTCAGATAGGACGAATATACTGTTGAATAGGCGTGAAATCATGGTCCTTTTCAAGGAACAGGCCGGCAAATTGGGAAGAACTGAAGCATCGGAAATGGTCGCCAAAAAGTTTGGGTTAAGCAAGAATTGCGTCATCCCTATGAATATGAAAAATGAAAGAGGCAAAAAGGATTTGATTGGAACGTTTTACGCATTCAATACCGAGGAGGAAACCAAAAATCAACTGCCACGGTACAGATTATTGAGAAATCTGTCTAAGGATGAAAGAAAGAAATTGATCGATGAGGAAAAAGCCGCGAAATTAAAGGCGAAACAAGCTGCCTCTTCGGAGACGAAGGGTTCGGGTAGAGGAAGATAGTTTGGCAAAAACTAACACAGGATCTGTTTACAGATTTTATAAAATTGACGGTGAGAAAGCAACCAGGCTCAAGAGGGATTGCCCTAGATGTGGAAAGGGAGTGTTTATGGCTGAACATAAGGATAGACTAAGCTGCGGAAAATGTGGGTTCACTGAGTTTAGTAAGAAGGATAGCACGAAAGCGGGTTAGTTAATGAGGAACGTTTTCTATAGTACGTTCAATTCATACGTGCCCGAAAGCTTAGAGGTTTAAGTTTTCCTAATTTAGGCCTCTTTAACGATTTACAACTTCTTGAAGTTAGGCTTTTAAGAGATCCCTGAATATCCCCTATCAATCGGGCGAATGCTATTCACTGGATATAGAGAGTTATCATTAAATGTCTTATCAAAACTACATTCTTGCAAAATTTCCAATATGCAACGGCTACTACATCGATGCTTTAAACTGATACGGTCTATCAATTGTATATGAAAAACGCTTTTGTAATTGCGAATATTCGATTTTCCAATGGCCAATTTGGTCGTAACATAGATATTGGTTAAAAAAACAAGAGCTATAATTCTATTGTTTGGATCACCATCTAGTTGGTTCTAACATAGAATGATTTGATCAAGGCATGGCCGAAAAGTCATCTTTTGAAGAGCTCATAGCCTACATATCTGAATGTAAGGTCGTTCCATAATTCTAGTGGAACATCTAACACAGGATTCCTCTGGCAACTATCAACTACTATTGATAGTATTTAGAATTCCATACACCTTAGGAAATCTAGCTGCTCCTGTAGCTAGAAACAAGTAAAGATAATACAAATTCTGAATAGGCGGATGGGTGTAAAAAAATTGGGAAACTGTACATTTTGATACCATACTTAGTAATTATTCAAACTTATTAATGTCCCCTCTTTCCCTCACATTCTTACGAATGAAGATCGCTAAAAACCTCTAGGGCGTGCTGGTCTCGTAACCATACATCTATAATATCAAAGTTTAAGCATTCACACTTCAGCCCAAGTAGCCCTGAAATGTTAGGTTCGCAATACTCCTTCCCGCCCACGAACTGTTTGATATGTAACCCGCCTTCTGCGATAAGTTCCAATTCAAAATTCTTCCCATCGATTTTGACTATTTTTACGCTGTGTACATCCCGACTGATGATCCTTTTTTTGTTCCTAAACCAGATCGTGCGATTGCTAAGTGCAGTTAAGCATTCAAGTTCTTTCCTACCAACTAATCCTTCTGCAATAATTGAAATTCTTGTCTTGGAAACATATTTCATGGGATATTGTGGTAAATTCTTGGAGGCATTTAGTACAAATAGTTCAATCCCTTTATCATTCAAACTGACATTGTGTTCAACTATAATTCGCCGCTTTGGTTTGATAATCTCGGCAAAAAATGGTCTACCCTTACCAAGTACAAGACTTTCTTTGTCCTCGCCACCGATCCATGAAAATTTTACGTTTACGCCCGAAGTGATCTGCTTAAGATACTCAGACACCACTTCTTCCAAACTAAAGAACTTGCCATATTTAGAGTCATCCTGTAAAAATTGAGACTCTGTAATCGCTATCCCTCTTTGTTTCTGAGGTATCCCGCGCCTCTTTTTCAGGTACTTGCAGGCAAGTACAATAGGTGTAGGAACAAGATTAAAAAAGAATTCATTTTCCTCATTAATCACTAGATCTATTCTGAGATCCGGAGACGAGTAATCCAATTCCTTATTCAGTGCCTGTTTGAACATATCCCTAAGATTTGTCAAAAACTGATTCTTGATGTTATATTTGCCTTTAACTCTCAATCTTGACCTAATATTGTCCTCTCTTTCTATGTAAGATGAAGGAAGCGAGACTCCTATCTGAAATGTTCGAAATTCGTATCCTTCATTCACCTTGCTGATGAGTGCTTTATTTATAGTCTCCAACTTGTTCATCAGATTGTTACAAATAAAGCAGGGGTTTGCTACTTCTAGGTTTTTTCTGTCCCCAAATCCTTGTCTAATCCTGCACTCTTTGCATAAGGATTCGTAATCTTTCAAATCCAAGTACGAAGTTAAATCCTAATTACTAGCTACCCTATCCCAAATCTTCGGAGCATTCCCTGCATCTGTCTTCCTTTTGCCTGCTTCATAACCGCTTTAGAATTACTGTACTGCTTAATAAGGTCCTTGACATCATGTTCAGTAAGTCCCGATCCTCGGGCTATTCGTTTCCTCCTCGAATCATTCACGATGTCCGGATCGGAGCGCTCAGTTGATGTCATAGACTGAATAATAACTCTCCATTTTTCCAACTTCCCTTGGATCACATCGAGCTGGTCTTCCTTTACCATTCCAGATAATCCTGGAAGGTTATCTATGATATTCCTGAGACCCATTTTTCCGACATTCTCCATCTGCGAATAAAAGTCTTCTATCGTCATCTTCCCACTTAAGACCCTTTTTGCCTGATTTTCATCGGCCTGAAGTTCTAATCCTTTGGCCATTTCAAGCAATGCCTTTATATCACCCATCCCAAGTAGGCGCCCAACGAATCGAGTTGGAGAAAACAGTTCCAAATCATCAATTCTTTCACCGGTACCGATGAACATTACCTTGGCTCCTGTAGCTACTACAGCAGCGAGAACACCTCCGCCTTTTGCCGTTCCGTCCAGTTTTGTTATAGCGATACCCCCAATTGGAGCAGCAGTATGGAACGCCTTAGCCTGGTTAAAAGCCTGCTGACCTATAGTACCATCGATCACCAACAATACTAGTTCTGGTTTGGCAATTCCGTACATACCTGTCATCTCGACCAAGAGACTAGATTCTTCCTTATGTCTGCCTGCAGTATCGACGATTACAATGTCGATGTTCTGTTTTCGGAAATAATCGATCCCGTCCCCAACAATCTTTACGGCATCGACTTCACCTTCTTTACCATACACCTCCACGTTGATCTTGCTACAGTTCATCCTTAATTGGGTCAGGGCCCCGGGCCGAAATGTGTCTGCTCCGACCACACCTACTCTGTGCCCATGCTTGGTTAACCATCTAGCCAGCTTTGCTGAAACTGTGGTCTTGCCACTGCCTTGTATTCCTAACATGAGAACAACGTTGAGTTTTCCCGCTTTGAAGGGAAATAGTTCTCCCTCAGGTTGAACTGATTTATCGATGGTTTTTATTTCTTCACCTTTATAGCCAAGGAGCTTCGCTAACTCGCAGTACAGTATTGTGATGATATGATCTTTACGAGAGAGGCCCTTTGGTGGCTGTTCATTAAGGCACCGCTCTCTTATGTTCTGGGTGATAGTAAGAACAAGCTTTACATTAACATCAGACTGCAATAATGCCCTTTGAATGTCCTTACAAAGGGATTCTATTAACTCACGATTGATGTCAGATGCGCCAACGATCTTCTTTAGCGCACTTCTCAAATTTGTACGAAGACTGTCTAACATATCTTTCCTGTCCTTATTTTGATTTCAGACCTACCCTATTTATTTTAAAAATTCCGCGTTGGCCATCCCATTGAATTTGAGATTCCATTATATCAATTATATCGTGGTGGATAGGACTATCCAGGACTAAGGTTTCTGCCTCTCCTCCTTCAAAATTCAAATTAAAGCGATTACGATCACTCAACTCAATCAATCTGTCTAGTACCTTCTCGTCGATTATTTTCCCCAACCAGTATTTGTCTAGTCCCATAGCCGATACACTTGTTATGAGAGTTCTGAAGCCATTAGAGATTAGGTCTCTCATAAACTTGACTGCAGGTCTACCCCACAACGGGTTAACAACACGAATACCATACTTAGAACAGCAAATGCTGAAATGGGAATTTTGAAATTTACTCGAAATCCCGCCGTGTACAATTCCATCAATATCATACTCTGCCCTTGCACGCTTGATTAGACCCTCAAGCGCTTCTAATTCACAATGTAAATCTATTCCCTTAACTGAAGATACTAAGTGAGGGAGTCTTATCGCCTTCGCCAATAAAGGAGTGATTTCGACATTCGGAAAATGAAAAAGTAGGCTTTCGTCGCTTGGCGGAGATAAGGTCAACAGGCATCTGATTTCGTGACCATACCTCATGCTTTCATAGACTGCATAAGTACTATCCTTCCCGCCAGAAAAAAGACATCCAAGCCTCATTCGGGTTACCTTCCTTATGTGGCTATAAATAAGTATTGTAAAGTGTTTAACCTCCTTTAAAGTAAGGGGAGTTAGTTCTACAATCCTGGAGATCTCAAATGAACTCCTGCTATATCTGAAATAGCAAAAAAATCTCATGGATTAACGGTGGATGCTTCAGGACTCATAATCGACATCACCAAAAGCTAATTTCAGACGGCTCTTCCTTTTCATCATTAGCATCCCTGCCTCTGAAGGTTGTTAAGTAATAAATGTATAACCTGTGCAACCCGACTTCGAAGGTGAATATCAAAAGTGAAGAGATGATATCAAGCTGGACCAAGTAGTACTTTAAATACTGACTGGTCTAAATTTATTAATTGTCTGCATTTTGCTTGACTGGGCTACTAACATCTTGTTTAATTGTTAATGCAGGTACTTTGAATATACTGCCTCCAGGGACTGTAAAGAATGAGGCTACTTTTTTTGCCATGTTAGTTATACTGCTAGCGCTAGTCGCCATCGCGTACGTACTTCGAGTACGTAATAGGCGTGAAGACACTGATACATGACAAATAACCAGTGGTAAAGGAGTCTGCGTTTCCCTGATGAAACATCGGTAAAATTCATATACTGCTTTCATGGCGCTTAATGTTATAAATGGAGATACTCCAAGACAGAAATTTAGGGAAATATTTGTTTGATAAATATTGTACTAATCCAAAAAATTGGAAGTTTTTGATCAGTCCTTCATACCATGATGATGGTTTCTTTGATGCAACGATTTCAAACTTCGATGAGGTATGGCAAATCAAAGTGGATTCAATCTACAAGCCTATCCCTATAGTAATTGGAACCAAAATTGATGCGGACGTTACCACGGTGTATCAACAGATCGAATCGGCCCCATTTGGCTACAGAAAGATCGACCCAGATTCAATATTGAAAATTTTACTTAGACCAGGTGACGAAACGGATACTTTGAAACCAATTGAACGACCAAATACCAATATTGTTAATATATTAAATTCAATCGAACCTGTTATACCATCTCAACAGGGAAGCTATGCTTATGGTCCATTCGCATTTTCAAATGTGAGTCCTCTTATGAAGAGTGATCAGCAAAAAAATGTTAGCGAAAAACTGTCGCGAAAACTGAGACAAATATTGAAAGATAGATATTCATTGTATGGATAAGTGAATTTCGTCCTCCCCTAAATCAATACGCGAATCTAACGGATTGATTTGATACCAAAGCGATCTAGAATGAAGCACTGCTTTAAGTCAATTTGCGTAGGAGCCTGAATTATAGGTTATTTTGGGATCCGCTCTTTGGAATGTAATGCCTTATGGGAAGCTTCCTTAACTCAAATGAGGTTTTTTTCGAAGAATGGAAAGGAGCATCAAAAGGTCGCCAAAAGCATTCAGACGGCGACAGTAACAGTGAACTCGAAAACTCGAAACAACATGTATATTTGGAAAAGAGGTTTTAATTTCACTGAAAACATATGTTGCCTTAAACTTAGGGAGCAGAGAGAGGGTTAATACAGGGTTATAGTATTAGATCCTATTATAGTTTAATAGTAGCCTTGGGAGATCGATTTGTTATCCAATATTGGTGCATTTCCTTAATATTGGAAACAGGATTTGACCGAATACTGCTCAATATAGTATCGTATGTGGGAATTTTGAACTGACCGATAATTGGTTAGCCAAGCATGATGAAGAGTAAATTGATCACAATGAAGTTAATGGGTTAAAAAGGGACCCAGTCAAAAATGTTTTGGACTTCTAGGAAATAGGCATGGTTTCAAAATAACAGGGTTTACCTAGCAAAATAAGTTGAATTGTACAACACCATAGATTATGAAAAGAAGAATTATTTTGCCGAAATTGAGCGCGAGAAAGTAGAGTTGTTTATGAAAAATGTTTGCTTACCTACTGCAATCCAATGGATCGATCTTTTCAGGGGCCGTGAAACGTGTTCCAATCGATATTCCTTTGGTTAGGTTTGGCTAAACTTAGTAAATTTTGGATTGCGCTCAGGGACCAATGTTCATATCTGCACACTTTTTCTTGGTCGTGCGAACGAACAATCGGAAGACGGAGAATAATATTCGGATCTCGGTACTCCTAACCGTGGACTGGTGCGGCCGAAGGTGTATGCTGGATCCTCTCGGATATGGGTGTGATTATATATTCTAAGAAGGTAGGTAAAACCTCAAAGCACAGGTAATCTGCAGTTTTTTTGAAGCACCAGGGAATGTAATCATAAAACTCTTCAGTGCAATAATATATCTATCCGTTTCTGATTTTAGATTTTTACAGAATTCATATTTGTACGATGTGCATACTTTCGTAGGTTTATAGTAGACCTATACAAAAGTATGTTGTTATTAATCTAGAGTGCACTAAACCTCAAGATGTCAAGTCTGCGAATTTGTATAGAGAGGTATCTATATCAGATTAGAGTTCAAAGGGACTCATATCAATTGCGGAACTGTTTTCCACTTACATTTATAAATCAATAGGCTATTCTTTGAATTGAACGTAATATTGTGTAACCCGTACAATTTCAGTAAAATTGTGATTTTTAGCAATTCGTGCTATCCTAAACTGATACGAAGGTAATCAAAATGGATAGCCCTCGATCGGCAATTCTTATTACTTATCCAGAACCAGAATCTATTGAAGAGGCGACAGCACTTGCCGACGCGGCTGGGTACAAGGTTTGGAAAATAGTTACTCAAAAGAATATAACGAGATCAAGATTTGGAATTGGTCATGGAAAGGCTCTTGAAGTACAAGAGATAGTTAGAATCTCTAATCCAGATATTATCATATTTGATGAAGTCTTGAAACCGTCACAGCAGTATAATATTGCGAGCCTGTGTAGGATAGAAGTGATGGATCGTGAGAGGTTGATTCTCGACATATTTGAGAGAAGGGCTACCACAAAAGAATCAACAATTCAGGTAAAATTAGCCGAGTTAAGGTACGAAACAATCAGAATAAGAGACAAAGTCAGACTTGCGAAATTAGGCGAGCAGCCAGGATTTTTTGGCCTAGGTAAGTATGATGCAGACATCTATTCTCTAGATATTAGTAAAAGAATCTCCTATTTGAAAAAAAACTGGAAAAAGAGAAAATAAAGAGAGAGATGCACAGATTACACCGTGAAAAATCAGGGCTACCAACAGTTTCGATCGCAGGATACACTTCTGCTGGAAAAACGACGCTATTTAACAGGCTCACAGGTGAGACAAAGCGGACGGGCGAAGGAATGTTCACCACTCTTTCTACATATACGCGGTCGTTTAAGATTAACAGAAATATGAAATTCCTTCTTAGCGATACAATTGGTTTTATAAACAAACTTCCGCCCTATATGATAGATGCTTTTAGATCTACATTAAATGAGATGACATATTCTGACTTGACTCTCCTAGTTATTGATGGAAGTGATTCACTGAATGTAATTGATAAGAAGATACAAAGCTCAACAAAGGTAATGAATGACCTTATGATTCCACTGACCAAAATCCTTTATTTGTTCAATAAAGCCGATCAAATTGAGGACCATGATTTATTTGTTAAAACACTTACAAAATCTAAAGTATTCGATCCTTTATCTTGCCATTTTCTTCTTGTATCGTCGAAGACAGGCTATAACATTGGACAACTTGAGAATTTCCTTCGGGTTCGTTTCAATCCCCAATAATCTATTTAACTACTTGCATATTTCTGCTATGCAATTGAGATGAGACAAAAACTACGAGGAAAAGTGAACCTTATACCTGGGCAACTTAATTAGCAATTATCGCTCAATGCATCGTTTGAACGCGGGACATTGTTTCTCAGATTTCAGAATGCTTGGAATAATGCGATTTCTAATAGCTCTAACTATGCAAACGAAGGAGCGTCCGAGTTACATGCTTCTGAATTAAGTCGATTTCCTTTGTTAGTGCCGATACTTGTTTTTGGTCTAGGTCAAGTAACGTGAGAATGTGATCAGGGCTTTCATGGTTTGACAGAATGTAAATAAAGTAAGGTAAGGTCAGTGACCCACATGCGCTATGTCCTGAATGGGTCTCAACTGAGAGGATTGAAAGTAGAGGTTTCAAACCTTGGCTTCTTGATATTACTTGCATAATAGTGGGCCAGAAGAAACTATACTGAGAATAGTTTATCCCTCTGCTTCGTGAAGGGGGGTATATTCTATTGACCAGCATCTCGTCAAGATACCTCAACAATCTCCAATTTCGGGTCTGAAAAATCCTTCCTACCCAGATGTCAATCGAGGATAAAATCTCAAGGAGATCAGCTCTTGTATTCATATCTAATGTGCGAGATGAAACAACGCTTGTAAAGAGGGCATACAGAATATCCCTTCGCCGGTCTTCCGGGGATATTCCGAATCGTGGGTCTACATAGCGGGAATCTGATCTAACAAGGATATCCTTCGCATTTTCTATAGATCCTTCAACAAAGAATGCTTCAATAGCTGGCCCTATATCCATTTCAGACACGCGTTCCTTATCTGTCATATACTGTGCATGTGCAGATTGGGCGTGGTTAAGTAGAGAACGCATATCTCCATGACTTCTCTTCAAGATTAGGTCCTTTTCTGACACAGAAAGGCCTATTCCTTCTTTGGACAAAATCTGGTCTAAAAGTTTTTCAGACAGTTCTAAAGGGATTGGATGGAATTCAATTACTCTGCAATTTTTTGTCAATTCCTTAATTCGTTGGTTCCTGGAATTGGATGCCAATACTATTGGTATCGTGGGTTCCTTCAGTATTTTAGACAGGAATTCCATTCCTCCTGTGTCTTGTCTCCGGTATATTCCGTCTACCTCGTCAAGAAATAAAAGCATTCGTTTACCATATATGCTAGTATTATTGAGTACAGGAATTACTATAGATTCTAACATATCTCTTGTTCTAGAATCGCTAGCATTCATTTCAATTAAATCGAAATCATAATCAGTTGATAGGATGTGGACAAATGAAGTTTTACCAACACCTGGAGGACCTATGATAAGCAACGGCTTTTTTCCATTGACCCAAGTAGTTAGCCATTTTATGATGTGAGAACGAGCTTCAAGATTTCCTATAAAGTCATCCAACCTATGCGGTCGATATTTTTCAGTCCACATCATTCAATACGTAACAGTTCTCATCCCATTATTTACTATTACTTTAGCTATTTACCGATTATGGAATGCTTACTTGGCAAATGAGAGACCATAGTCATTTGTATTCAATTCATTCATTGTGTGGCAGGTCTGGGTCGGAATTAATTCCTAATCATCGAAGAACCAATAGATGGAATATCCACAAAAAAACTTCTGGTTGTTAGACGCTTTTGTGGTGGACCTTTAGTCTTGAGCATTTGATCCATACAGAATAGGAACGTACAGCGGTATTAGTTATGACATACTGATTTTGACAAACCTTGTGGAGGAAGGACACACCAATTCGCCTTTACTATTAATTCTTTCAGAAAAATAGAATCTTAGTCTAACTCTTGTCTAATTTTTGTTAGGGAAGCGTTGTCTGTGAGTAAAGATACCTAGTGAAATTCAAAGATGTTGATACTTATGGTAGTATTAGTCTGGTATAGGCGTAGTGGTACACCCTTGAGTAGTCTTTCTCTATTCTTCGAAGTGCAATGTTTCTAATAACAATTGTGTTATCGAATGCACTATCTGACAAACAAATTCAATTTTTTTATTTTCAGATGTGTAGTGTATGCCCCTTGGATTGGTCTGATCCTACAATACATGGGGGTATCTCTTTGATTGAGATCTACTCATGTTATTGACGAGGCGGTTTCAGTACCTCTACTAAGACAATCGTCAGGTACATCTAGTTCGATAGGGCGGCAAATTGACTTACTGATTGTTTCACCATCGAAACATATGACGAGTGCATAATTCCTAAAATTAGTACCTGAGAGTCACGCAATGGGGATTATATGTTATAAAATTGCTTGAAGTTAAAGGAATCTATATTAACGTAAACAAATTCGACAATGCTTAAAGTTTAATTCGTTCAACGAGGACTCCTAAGCTTAAACCCTCTAACATGGTATTTAGGATATTAGTAATCAGGCAAAAAATGTTCTTCGGATATAGAAACTGTATACCACGCAGTGTTATCCCAAAGTGGTAAGAGTGAAGATACCATAAATATGACCCTTTTGTTTTGAGAATGGTCACTACTGCGAATTCAAAAGTTCGTATAAGACTCCTTCTTGTAGGACAACTTTTCTCAACTCTCTTGCCAAATCAGTTACGGTCACGATACCCACTATCTTCCCTTTCTCTAGGACTGGGAGCCTTCTTATCCTGTGATTGATCATTCTCTGGACAGCCACTTCCAGGGGAGTATCAGGGTCAGCTGTTATGGATATGTTTGACATTATCTCAGACACCAAGACCTCAGAGGATCGGAGGTCTTTGGAACATACTTTTCTAATAAAATCTCTCTCAGAAATAATTCCAACTGCGTCGTGATTCTTTTCGACAATTAATGAGCTTATCTGATTACTTGTCATCAGTCTCGCCGCGTCCACGATATTCCTGTCATTGTCAATAGTAATAACTTCCCGAGTCATTATATTCTTTACAACTTCTGGCATAAGAAATGTTAGAGATTTAAAACAATAAATATGATCCGCATCATCATCGAAACTTTGTCTGTCTACGCGACGGGCATTAAAAGATTGAGAGATCTAGAGGGGTTAGAATTGCTTAAGCCAATGAGATAGGATAAGGTAACTTTTCAGAGTATTCACAAATAGAGTGAAGACAAACAACGCAGTGGCAATCAGTATTGAAATCTACTCTTTGAGAGTAGTTCCCCACTTTCAATGGACGACTCAATTGGTCGTGTTCTATTATGGTCATTATAGCATACTTCATTTCTTGTAGACCTGCTCCCCCTTGCTGATGAGGGTTCCCTGAGAATGATAACAGGCCTTTAATTCATGGGAAAGGTTAGCTCAATTTGACTTTGAGGATTCTAGTGTTAATTGATGCCAGTGATTTGCAAAATACTCTAGAGAAGCGCCAGAAAAGGTTCAGTACAACCAGAAGCTTTTTGCTCAATTCTGGCTCAAATTTTGTTGTCAATGGGATTTAAGATACAATACCATTAAAGTTCGTCATGAACCAGATAGAAATAGGACACAAGGGAATATCGAGTGTGATAGTGTGCAGAAGTTGTGGATTCCATCTTGAGATTGATGATGATCGAGACGCAAGGGAAATGGTAGACATTCACAAGAAGATAGGTTGCAAAGTCTTCAATGAGAGGTTTAGAGAATTTACATAGCCTAATACGTACCCCGAAGGTGGCAATTCGCATTCGTTTTACCTTGCGAACTAGAGTTAGTAGCCAAACGTGACAGATTCGACAATCAACACTGTGTATCCTTTAGATTATCCCTTAATCCCAAAAATCGTTAGAAAGATTCCTGAAACTTTCAAAGAAATAGCGGTAGGGAGAGCATGCTTAAAAGGTATTACGTACGCTGATCGGTTCCCTAGCAATTCAATATACCTGCCTCCGCTGAGGAGTAGAACTTCGGAAGCCTGATGGAATTTATCTGAACACCGCAAGATAGCGTCCAAGAGAATCATTCATCATGCAAGGCTTACCGACGTCGTCAAACAGCCCTTTAACGACAGATAAGGGCAGATTATAGTAAGGCAATTATCAATACCAATGATCAAGCGAATAAGGAGCTACATTAACAGAGCTATCTACAAATTTGCAAGATTTGGGACAGATATCCTAAATGGTTTCTGGATATTAACACAGTATAGTTGCAGTTACATTTTTAAGCTGAGGTCCGGCTGTCGTTGCCTTTGTAATTGCAGGCTTATGTTAGCACAGGGGGATCGATTTTGCGACAGTGGATGTGGAACATCCAATTCTGGCAATGCTCTACAATTAATTGATTGTACTGTTCCCAAACGCAACTGGATGCATCTAAATACAGTTAGAGCGCTTGAGCCAGCTCCCATAATTTATGACCAATATCTGATGACCGAACAAGACTAGTTCCTACTAAAAATCCATCTGCTCCAACCTTCCTGAGTTCCCGGATAGTTTGTGAATCGGAAATACCACTTTCACTGATTACTACACTTTTGCCTTTGCTCTGTTTCTTAAGGATCCTTGTCGTTACTGAGGTATCAACTTCCAAGGTATCCAAGTTACGGTTATTTATTCCAAGAATATTATTACTTGAGCCCTCTACTAATTTCAGTGCCTCCGCAAATTCCATCTCGGTATGAACTTCAACGACTGCCTTCAGCCCAATCCGATTTGCATAGTCTAGGTAATTTTCCAAATCTCCCTCTGCGAGGTTGTTGTCGAAGACTGATTTAATAAATAGTATACTATCTGCACCGATTTTTCTAGCTGTGTTAATCTGTACGTCACTGACGACTATGTCTTTCATGAGAATGGGAGCATTTATTTTATGTCTAATGGCAGTAATATGGTAAATAGATCCGTGGAATTCATAGGGCTGAGTCAAGACGGATATTGCTATTGCTCCAGATTCTGTCATCATTTCAGCCAAATATAAAGGGCTGAATTTTTCATCCAATAAGACTCCGTGTGATGGAGAGCTGTATTTTATTTCTCCTATTATTGGTACATAAGGACAAGAAATTATCCACTTTCTAAGATCTAATATATCATGTGACTTGATATCCGAAGTATTCAAATCATATGCTCCATCATCCAAAGCCCGATAAGAGTTATCAGCAAGCCGGTAAAGAAAGCTATCATCATGCTGGAATCTTACCATGACCTATTGTGTTCTCCTCGTGGGAGTTGCATGCTAAATAATTTGAGCGTTTCTTTTCACCTCTTCCTCTTGGACCAATTCCATGATGGAAGCACCACTATCAAAAAATGCCGCTTCTACTAAAATGAACCTTGGGATAGGATCCACTAAATTCGACATATCTTTGCGGGCTGAGCGTACTCCTGACTGACATAGGTGATAGACAGATTTCGCATTATCCAGAATTATATCTAATCCGTCGTGGCAATGCTTATTAGATCCGCGACATTAATATGTCATAAATATGGATTTTGACAGACTCTGTAAGGATGTTCTTGATTTGGAATCGGGAGTGAGGTTCGCTGGTGTCTGTGACGATTCAGGTGTGATAAAATATGGAGGACAAAGAGAAGGAATAACCAATTACCTTTCTCCAGACGAAACAAAACGATCAAATTTGCAGGCATTGGCGAGATGGGCGTTAAGGAATTCACTTGCCTCAAAAATAGGAGAGGGAAAGTATGCCATGGCAGAGTATGAGAAAATTAAGAGAATAACGGTTCCATTGGAACAAAACCACTTACTCCTGGTAACTACGGAGGTTAATGCAGACCATAACAAGATAATAGAGAGTATCCTGAAAATGGTTGGGAGATAAATCACTTAAAGACACGTGTTCAGGTCTTTAGGCGTATTTACAACACTATAATATCTGCTTTTTTGCTGACTTGATTGTGTGAAGATGTTATTTCAGTACCTAATACAAAGAAGTCACCAACATTAAAGTCACAGTTCTAATATGAACTGTCATGAGGTACAATAGAGAAAATGCTTGCTTGCTTCCATCCTTCCTCACCGATCGACAGACACTTTTCATGTAGGATCGGTATTACCATAGGCAAGAGTAAAGCTAAATGTTGAACCTTTTCCACCACTGTTATTTTTTGCCCATATCTTGCCCCCATGGGCTTCTATTATGCTCTTACATATGAAAAGTCCCAGCCCAGTGCCAGTCTCCGATTTGGTTGAGAACTTTGTAAATAACCTGGTCATGATATCTGAATCTATTCCCTTACCACTATCTACTACACTGACGATAATTTCATGAGAATTCCTTTCAACAACAACACGTATGTACCCCTCATGCGTGAATTTTACAGAGTTAGCTAGTAGGTTATAGATAACCTGGTATATTCTTCCCTTGTCAGCAAAAATTGAAATCGATCCTATTGAACCGTATTGAAGCAGAACTTGATTTGGTTTTTCTTCGTCCGCCCGCAAAGCGTTCCGCGTGTCCTCCAAGACCGAATGTATAACGATGTCGAGATCAAATGATTTCTTATTAATCCGCAGGCTTTTGCTTTCTATTCGGGTTACATCCAAAATGTCGGAAGCTAATCTTACAAGTCTTCTCGCATTACGCATGATTGATTGAACCTGTTCATTGTCAACGGCCACCAACTGTTTTGTCGCCATGAACTGACGTTCAATGTACTGCGCCTCTCCAAGAATAGGCATGATAGGAGTCCTCAATTCGTGTGCTGCCACATTTATGAACTCTTTTTGCATCCTATCATGGATTTTTAGCTGCTTATTGGCGACAGCTAGGCGCCGATTAGTCTCCCCGAGTGAATTGTTGATTTCCTTAAGTTGACTTGTCCTAGATTTGATGGCGTTGTCTAACCTCCTATTCCAAGATAGAACGATGAACGAGATAAATACAGCTACGCACGCAGTGGTTATAACCACTATAGTACTAAATGTGCTCAATTGATCTATTAGGACCCCCACTTCTGTCGCAAGACTATGGGGTACACTCACGTAAAGAGTCCATAGATGTTCGTTGCCTATGCGGACAGGCTGATAGGCCATGGTTACGATAGAATCGGTATTTGGGAGTTCTATGTCATTTACCCCCCCATTCCTGTCCCTCAGTGAGTTGTTTATAATCTCATTATAAGAATTCTTGATGTCTTCAGAGACAAGAGATTGAAATTCTGTGGACAGATAATTTTTTCCGACCAATGAGGGCTCCCTAGCATAAACAATGACTCCGTCTCGGTCCATAAATCCTACATTACTTGCTATTTCGGGCGACAAATCTCTCTGTAGCATTTCGCCTACCGTCTTTAGGTTAATAGCTCCAACTATCACTCCGACAGGAGAGTGTCCGTTAGACAGAGCAGAGGAATTAGATATCCCAGAATTTTCATTGTCTGTTCCAGAACTTGCTTGAAAGATAGGAAAAGAAATAAAGAGTCTTGGTTCATTATCGAAAGAATTGAGGACATTGCTGTAGTAAGGTGATGAGGTTTCGAGAGGAATTCGAATAAACTCCTCAGCCGTTAAGTTTGAAGACCTGAACGAAGTGAGATTTTTAGGATCTAAACCAGTCCACGACAGGATTCGTCCATCATTATCAAAAAGATAGTATCCTTCAGTTAAATCCATTGTGGAATCCTGTGCAAATCTGAGTAAGACCTGGTTCAAGCTTTGATTGTCAAAACCTGCTGGAAATGTATTCGATAAGACGGCTAGCTTATTCACGACCGGATTGACGGTGTGAAAAAAAAGCCTCGAAAGATCAAATGCTGTTATTCTTGCGTTTGACCTTATATTATCAGAAGCCAATTCTTCTACCTTATTTGCTGTCATGGAGGAGTATTGGTAGGAAAGGAAAGAAGACAAAAAGCCTATAATGACTATGATTACTAGGATAGCAATATTCAGTTTTGAAAGCCTTGCGCCAATCATAAATTGCAATGCTCCCCTCCAGAGTTCATTTGGAATAAATCATAATGCGTGAACGACTTTTATACTTGTCAGGCCTGCTGGCGATTTGACAAGTTTACTATTGAATTGCAAGAACGATTTAGATTGCGTACTAACGATTTGTGAGGAATTGAGAACCATGTGGATTGACATGAATGATCTATTCTGTGTTAATATCTATTTTTCATAATATTTGCATTAATTCTTTTTCATTAAATGATTTAAGCTATAGATTTATTTTTAACTGGACATATTCGACAGTGAAAAAATGACAGATGAAATATTCATGTACGGCATTGCAGCTGGTGTATTTGCCGTCCTCACTGGAATACTATTCGGTTCAAGGGGTAAACGGAAGGCTGAAGAGAAAAAATTAACTGCGGGTTCAACTGGATCATCGGAAAGCGGGAGATCAGGAGCTATTTAGTAGTAGCAACTTTATTGGTGTGATATGTGTGGAATCTAAACCTTACTGATGTAGCAGTATTGAAAGCCTACATCCCGTATTCTCTCGAATACTCAATGTTCACGCCACAAGCAGGGTAGATGAGCAACGATTTTGAATGTACGTATCCTGGTTCGACTTGATGTCGCTAAAAGTAGTCACTTTTTCGTTCAAAACATTACCTTTGGTTTAAGGATACCTGATCCCTTTTTCATAGGACATTCACTTATAGTAGCCTCTTAGGTTCATTTCTTTGGGTATACTCCAGTTGTCAAAAGTTCTTCTTTCTCTTGTTCAACTTAAATAAGATCAATCCTGCAACCCCCCATAGCATTATTGCTACAAAATTCTGTCGGAAAAACCAGGCAATCCCACCAGCAACTGCAAAAACCATTCCTAAAATTCCTATGGCCTGTCTCCTTCTTACCATTAATAGCATTCTCAAATGGAAGGATCTCAAATAACCCTTTCGAAAAAAAGGATGTATCAATAACCCGACTATTGAAATGTCAAATGATACCGGGAAAGGATAATGAATAGTCCAAACCTAGATGGTCAAATATCCTTGTTGCAGACGGAGAATTAAAAATGTCTTTCACTAGAGATAACACTTGATACGACGAGAGGTCTCTCCTTCAAATGTATCTGGACGCTATGCCCAGACTTGATAAGTTGAGTAAATAGATTTGGTGCTGTCGAGCGAAATGGAAATATTGGAGGAATTATGAAAACACAAAGGCTATATACTTTTTCCGAAACGAAGTTGTATGGCGCTATTTGGAATATTTGGCTCGCACACTGTTGAGATGTGCCCTCTAAACAACAAAACAAGTGCTATGACCATGGTCCAAATGGCAGAGAAGAGTGCAGATGCAGAAAATAACCATAGCAATTATGGAATAAACAAGATCATTGGCAGATATCACTCAGCACTAGAACACAAATTTATTTGGGTCGTTGACGCAGAAAGCGCTCATCAATTAGAGAAATTCTTGATTGATATAGGTTCAGCTAAGTTTAATTCGTCTAAAATAGTTCCATTGATCAATTTTGAAGAGATCGTAAGGAAAGGAGCTGCTGAACTTCAAAAGTAGTGTTTTTGCAAACACGTTAAGGATCGATTTATTCTGTATTTAGTTTAATTCCTGTTACGCTTCTGCCGCTTCAGAACTCGAAGCCAACTACTATACTCATTCAATACTTACAATATCTACTTTACCCCAATTAGATATAGCTATTCGCTGTAATATTGAAATGTAACTTTGCATCTTCCGAATTTGTAGGACGAATACAAGTCTTGTTTATTTATTCAAGAGAATGACCTTATGTTTACGAATAATACTAAATAATTGTTCGGGGGGCTCTGTCCAAAAAAGTGGTGAGTAGAAAAGATATGTCTTAACAATTCAACCCTGTTAGAGGCAACTTTTCTTTTTCAGCATATAACATTTAGAAGTACAAAGGCGAAATTTTGGCGTAACTCATTTCATGTTTGACGTATCTACCGCATTCCACGGATAGTTTTAGACCATGTATATATTTGTCTAAAGGCGGTGATAATATATGTCCAAGCAAAATGATCCCGCTGACACCCAATCAAAGCCGGGTGTTATTGTAGAGATTTACCGCAGATTGCATGATAATATAGAAAGCATTCAGGTATTAACGAATAGACCCCTGACCTTGAGTGAAAAAATACTCCTTGGCCATTTAGATCAACAAGTAGGGCCTAACCTAAAGAATAATTTAACGAGGGGTAACAGTTACGTATCATTAAGGCCGGATAGGGTAGCTCTCCAGGATGTAACTGGACAAATGACGTTACTCCAGTTCATGCAAGCGGGATTGCAACGCACTAAAGTTCCCACTACCGTGCACTGCGATCATCTAATCCAGGCAAGGGCTGAGGGTGTACAAGACACAAGGGCAGCACTCTACGAAAATAGTGAAGTCTACCAATTTCTAGAATCTGCAAGCAGAAAATATGGAATAGGTTTTTGGAAACCAGGAGCGGGTATTATTCATCAAGTTGTCCTCGAAAACTACGCGTTCCCTGGAGGACTGATGATAGGTACTGACTCTCATACACCCAATGCGGGTGGTCTTGGTATGCTAGCTATTGGAGTGGGAGGTTTGGATGCGGCCGAAGTCATGGCAGGCCTGCCTTGGGAATTATTGTATCCCAAGCGAATAGGAGTATTTCTCACAGGAGCGCTTAATGGATGGACGTCTGCTAAAGATATTATCTTACATGTAGCTTCAATCTTGACCGTAGCTGGTGGCACGAACGCGATAATTGAATATTTTGGTCCAGGGTGCTCGACTCTCAGCTGCACTGGTAAGGCAACTATTACCAATATGGGTGCTGAGATTGGTGCTACGACCTCAATATTTCCTTATGACAACAAGATGGGCGAATATCTGGCAGCTACGGGAAGGAGTGAAATAGTTGAGCTCGCGAACCGGCACCAGAACGTACTGCAACAAGACCCAGAAATAGAACGGGAGATACTACAAGACCGTGAGAACAGCTCAAAGTACTACGATCAACTAATAGAGTTGAATCTTTCTGAATTAGAACCATATATAGTGGGTCCTCATACACCTGATCTCGCTCGCCCTGTCTCACAAATGGCCTCCGACGTAAGAAGAAACGAATATGTAGACGAAATATCTGTTGCATTAATAGGTAGCTGCACTAATTCGTCGTATGAAGATATGTCGCGTGCCGCCGACGTGGCAGAACAGGCAAATGCGCGAGGGTTGAAGACAATGGTACCTTTGCAAGTCACACCTGGTTCCGAAATGATTAGAACCACAATTGAACGAGATGGACAGATGGTTCTGCTCAAGAGGATTGGAGCTAATGTACTTGCTAATGCATGTGGACCATGTATCGGTCAATGGAAGCGATCAGAATTAAAGGCAGGTGTTCCCAATTCCATCGTCACATCGTATAATCGCAACTTTCCAGGTAGAAACGACGGTAGACGTGAGACCATGAATTTCATCACAAGTCCAGAGATGGTCGTTGCTCTAGCCTTGGGCGGAAGGTTATCATTTAATCCTATAAAAGACGAATTAGTAGCCAGCGATGGAAGTTTGTTCAAACTTGAGCCACCCAAGGTTGCCCCAGAAATTCCTTCTCGAGGATTCGCATATGTCACTGAGACTTATGTCCCACCAGCCAGCGATCCGGATAACATCAGTGTCGTCATCAGAAAAGATAGTGAGAGACTCCAGAAGCTTGAACCCTTCTCAGCATGGAATGGAATGGATTTTGAAGACCTTGTAATACTTGTTAAAGTAGCTGGGAAGTGTACAACCGACCATATATCTCCTGCAGGAGCATGGCTTATGTATCGAGGGCACCTTGATAAAATCAGTGACAATCTGCTCCTAGGTGCGGCGAATTCCTTTAATGGAAAAATCGGTGTTGGGAAGAACGTGCTTAATAATCAGATTACGTCCTTTCCTGAAATTGCAAGAACGTATAAAAACCGAGGAATTAAGTGGCTGATAATAGGGGACTTTAATTATGGAGAGGGAAGTAGTAGAGAGCACGCTGCCATGTCTCCAAGGTATTTGGGTTGTGTTGCAGTAATTGCTCGAAGCTTTGCAAGAATTCATGAAACTAATCTGAAGAAGCAGGGAGTGCTTGCCGCTACTTTCGCTAATCAGTCAGACTTCGAAAAAATACTTGAAGATGATAGGGTAAGTATACATGGGTTAAGTCGATTAGAACCTGGTAAGCCTCTGGAGTGTATACTACATCATGGTAACCAAGAGAGAGAGACAATCTGGCTTAAACATTCGTATAATGCAGCACAAATAGAATGGTTCAAAATGGGTTCTGCCCTTAACATGATTAGAAATAGAAAAATATAATTCTCTCCAAGATGTATTCTAAACTTTGAGACTTGTCATGTTTCGATGTATGGAGAGTACACGGAAGGTACTAATGCCCTCTCATTTAATTTGGCATCCAGATACGTACTACAATGATCCCAGAAATGCCCATGAGTCATTTCTTTTTATTTTGTTCGTACTCTATAAGGTGCGAAGCAATGCAGAACCCATGGACACTTTTTGACAATTCCTTTTCAACGTCATGAATGGCACACAAGACAAAATGGTCCCCAATAATTTTAAGAGTAGGTGTAACTTCGTACTAATTGTCCAATACAAGTTACTTATTGCCTGCGTTCCTCAAAATTAGAAAACATTTGATTATGATTTTATGTATTGATGTTGAGAAAACTTAATAAGCATATTTCATATCATAAGGTGACAAGGCTATAGGAGTATGACGTGTAAAGGAATATGTTCTAGGCATAAAGCTCAGAAGCCAGTAGGTATGGGCAGATATGCTAATGGACAAAAAAGATGTCAAATCTGCGAGATATTTCTGAAATGGGAAGGTTTGTGGTGCCCATGTTGTGGATATAGACTAAGGACCAAACCTAGGAATTTGAAATATAAAGCCAAATTACGACAACGCGAAACCGTTCTCACTGTGCATGAAAACATAATCGTCAAGAAAATACCAGTGACTAGCCCTTAAATTTTCGGTTAGCATGGAAGGCATTGGTATGCTGTGTTGGCTTTAGGTAGTACCACATCACCATTATAGAAATCAAGGTTTTACACTTCAGAGGGTGTTACTAACTGAGTGGAAGCTGTATGTCATGAATAAATGTGATCATTTCGAATTGCGCTATTACTGCTAATTTCTAGTAAGGTGAATTATGAATCTCCGTATGAGTATTGGCAGTGACTGCCATTGTCTACGTCGAGACTCAATTCAACCTTCAATACTTGTCGAAACCAATATTTGCCACAACTAACTAACGCATTCCTGCCTTAATGCAATGCTTGGAGGACGACCAAGGCTGATTCAACATACAAGGCATTCATAATACATATTGATCATTGCTTTTGTTTGGATCTTTGCTGGATAGAAGATTGCGAGAAACCGGCCAATTTCTTTCCATTTGATTTCAATAACTGAGTCGTTATGAAGAGAGATTCATGACTTTCCAGTTTTTGTAGATACTCATTTTTGAATCTTATGAGCAAACAATACCTATCGCTTTCAGAAATCCAAAGTCCAATACATTGCAAAACTAAGTACAAATGCCAGCATCATGCTACAAGTATTGTATTATTATACAATCTCGGCTTTTGTTGTTAGGTAGGATGTAATACAAGCAAATTCAACATCT
>JBOGPP010000077.1:0-6261 GCA_050748485.1 Nitrososphaeraceae archaeon
GGATGAACAGGTTTAGACGATTGCTAATAAGATGGGAAAAGAGGATAGAGAACTATATCGGAATGCTACATCTTGCTTGTGCATGGATCACTTATAGAAGAGGTGGACTTTTCGCATAGGTTCTTAGCGCTACCAAACCTATTGGGGAAGCTGTTCCATATGGACTCTGAATGAAGAACAAAGCGCCAAGAATGGACACTACTATTCCCGATAAAAAGACGAATCGCAATATCTCAGCCTTTGCATCATCAGTTTTGCTGACCCCGATTGAAATGAGTAAGCCAGCAAAAGAGGCCATTGCAGCAAACATAAAAGTGCTAGTATTGGTAGTCCAGAAGCTTACCACATTGTACGTTGTAAAGGACTCCGCTACGTTCCCATTCTGGAAAGCTTTGACAGTAATATTATGAAGTCCAATCTCTCCCGGGTAAAGAACAAAATAAGCTGCATCCCAGTTCCAGAGAGGCCGTGATTGGTTTGCAACTAATTCCCCACCGGAATTCCTCGATTCTAAGATTAGCGTAGCCGGTCCATCTTGTTTACCCACCTTTGCAGTTACTCCCACCGTCTGAAATTCATCAGCATATAGATCATAATCGGTAGACACAGTTAGGGTCAACTTATTAATTTCACTCGTTGAAGATTCTGATCTATTTGTATTGTTCGTGCTAGGCATGGTAGCCTGTGTGGCTTTGGCGTTGTCGCTGCTTTGTATGCAAAACAAAAGAAGGAAGCAAAATGTAATCAGGGCAATGTGGGATCTCATGGTTCTTTTAACTACACCGAAGGATGTTCCTCATCTCAGGCTTTTCATGTTTTAGCAAAAAACCTTGCTCAACGACTTTCCACATAGCATTATGCTTATTAGCTTAAATTAAAAATGCATCTCTTGAATCCACTATTATGGTGTTACATAACACCTATATTTACAAATGAGATTATACATTATCCGTGAGATTTATTATCTAATTCTGATGTCCTTCAAAACTTAGTGACGCGCCTAATATTAGCAAAAAACATTGGGCCGGGAAGCAACAGGCTATGACGATACCATGGCGCAGTTAGAATTACATTACATAAATGCATTTCTAAACTCTTAAATTGTTCCATTCTTAAGGAATAATTAATGTCAGATCATAGTGAAGCGTATTCCAGCCAACACCAGGATGAACATGTAGTCCATAAAAATCATTCGGAAAAAAACTATGACCTTTTATCTGACGTATATGACACACTAAGATCTGGAAAGCCGTTTAAAGTAGATCATGGGGAACATGCAGATCACAAAAGGGATAAGCTCTTTTCTATTAGAAAAGCTACATATAAGGGACATCAAATCGCAATTAAAACGCTGTATGAGATCGAGATTGATGGCAAGTCAGTAAGGAGTGGGCCATTTGCAGAGGGATCATGGGAGGTAAGCATTACTGACGATCTAGATGTAGATGACTTAAATCCATTCTTAGCACCCGTTGAAAAACCACTTAGAGGGCTTGAACGAATGTTGGGTACAAGGGGAGGTTATATACCCACAAGAGCGGAGGTTCGAAACATTGTACATGAAGGCAAACTGTATGACTCTGAACCATGGAACGAGTCTTCAGTCGAAGGATTTCGCAATAATTTGGAAATACCTCTCCATGATTATATTCACGTATGGGTCTTCCGAGACATGGTCAGGGCTACTTCACCAAACGATCCTGTGTTTTTCCTTCACCATGCCAACGTTGACCGAATCTGGGCCGGTTGGCAACAATTACATGACAACCCACCGTATCTGCCGGGTATGAATACCTCAGATGACCTTCTATTCCATCGTATTAATGACTATATGTTTTTTGTAGGTACTGATCCTACTACTTTTGAACTCTTCGATCCAGCCTACAAGGGCAGAGCTAGGCCCGCTGATGTTCTAGACACTTCAACACGGTACAAATATGATACGTTTGATGATTTATTGAAGTAACTTTTAAGCTGACTCCTAATTCTAGTGTTAATGAACCTTTACCGTAAGTGATAATTCAATTAGGCTAATTCGCGGTACACCATGGGAACAAAATGACTGCTAAGAATATGTTCGACACTTGCTAATAAGATATTTAGCAGAGGAAAGCCCAATTTGAAGGGCAAATTCTGCGTCACTAAGGTCGGGATTAAATCGGAATCTAAGAGGTCCACCCTTGTTTGGCCTCAACATTGTATGAGCAGGTTTACTTGCTATTTGGTACAAGTTTTCTAGTATGTTTACAAATTTCTCGATGAGATCTTCAGCCGCTTTGTCTCCACCAGTAGGATCAATATTACTTACAACACCCGGGTCTACAAATAACTCCTTCGCCAAGTCCCTTTTGTGTACTGGATTCTTCAGGTAGATTCGCAGGGTGTCGACAGAGGTCTTAACAGAATCCATAACCTGTCTGTAGTCATTGTTAGATCTAGCATGTCTTATGTTATCGACTGCATTCTGCATATTGGTAAAAAGGGTACTGAGGTCAGGTAACAACCCGCTAACTCCATTTGGTATTTGTGTACTAGATAATAATGACGAAGGTATTTGAAGCGGAAACTCCGCCATGTATGAATTGTCCAAGCCTAAGCGGTTCGCAATATTGTTAACGAATTCTTGGTAGCCAATCTGTGGCCATTTATCGGTGTCATCTTGCGAATTAGACACCTCGAAACGCATAATTGGAGTAGGTCCACGAACTAACGCGGATGCATATCCATTAATTTTCCATTCGACATATATAGTGTCACCTCGTATAATACTCATGAGCTTTTCAGCGTCAGTAGGATGGATAAAAGTGCTGAAGAAATATGGACCATAGGTATACATCCTTCTATCTTCTTGAGTAGGTAAGCGGATTGTAGTTATGACTTGCTTTGATGTATGCAGAGTGAGATTACATTGAGCATCTACAATAATTATGCTATCACAATCGCCAAATCGCCTACCTTGATATATTATAGTCATTTTATCGTGCAGCTTGAATTTAACGAACAAGCGAAAACTAGGCTGAGAAGGAAGGTCATTATTTCCAGCAATCTCATATCCTGAAAAATCTAGCACTCTTTTTCTGCCCTCTCCAAATTCTAACCAATATTCTCTATCTAAGGACATATTTCATGAGATCAGATTAAGTGGATAATAAAAATTCTCATTCTCTTCTATTGCCTCACATAATGAAATGGAAAAAACCTTTTAAGTTAGTGATTCTTTACTATTAATTAGAATCCAGTTTTAGAGTCAATATTACTCCGGACTCCCTTGGGCCCACTTTACGCTGATAACTTACTCGAGTCAATCCTTACTATTATCTGTTGGAACTTGCTTTCCATTTCATCCCGCATAGACCGCATTTCCTGCTCATGTTTATCATTCAAAAGCATCATTTCATCCTCTCTGTCAGTAAGTCTCTTAACCTTGAGCTTTAGCCTATCTTCTTCGTTAATAGTCAGAACGTTAATCCCATGGATGTAACCTAATACCTTGTCGCCATTCCCCTCCAGAAGTTGTGCTGCAGTTGGTTTGGAATAGGCGTTTTTGAGACCCATATCATGCCCTAAGAGGAGTTCAATGTAGACCGGATTAACTCCTTCTGTTTCCAGACAAGTTGCAAAATACTTACGGAAACCGTGTAATGCCTTTACCTCAGAACGTGGTTGTCCTTTTCGTAATTGTCCTTCGACTAAATGTTGTTCTTCCTTCAATGCCAATTCGAATGATAGTCTCGTAATCGTTGAGAATAATGCAGATCGTTCTAATGGTTTTTCTGTTGACGGCGGCGCTCTCGCTTGTAGTCTATTAAATTCGCGTCTAAATAACAATGAATCAGGTGTCAACTTTTCACCCATTCGTTTTCTAAATTCTAGGTACTGGTCGATCACTCTTCGGGCTTCTGGAGTGCAGAATGTAATATATTGTTCTCGAGTTTTCTTGTATACTGTGATTTGGTAGATGTCGTAATTTGGCAAAGGTGTTAGGTCTTTTAATTGCAACTTGAGTAAACCACCTACTCTTAGACCTGACGACGATAATAGTAAAATGGTGGCCTTGTCCCTTAATGAATGTGCAGCATTAACCAGTTGTCCAATTTCTTTTCTTGTATAAGGCCGATCTTCGGCAACAATATAGAATTCGCCCATATACTTTGATACCTTTTTCCAATTCATTCCAACAAAATCATTCATTTCAAAAAAATGTTTTAATGCCGCGATATGCACATGGATAGTTGAAGGTGATACTTTCCTATCGTCACGTAAATACATAATATATTCAATTATTTTCATTTCCATTTCCTTAATAGTATACCCTTGCAGTAACATTTCACAATTCGGGGCTTTCAAATAGGTTTGGAAATTTTGAAGGAATAGTGTATAGGTTTCCTTCGTTTTAAGCGACTTGATAGCGTTCTGGAATTGTTTTAAAGGGTTAACCGTCGTTTGCACAACTATTTACACGAGGATCTCTTATTTATGTTAAGTATACTGCAAACATAATGTTAATTAGGCAAGCCAATACATTTATGCCATGCCTTCGAGAGGATATGAGACCATAGGATTGAAGCCTGCGATCCTTCAGAGACTGCAGGTCGCCACTGATGAACATTATCCTGGCATGTTCCTTCCTAGCGCATTGATAATGATGATGAATGAAATAAAACGAGGCCAATATACAGTTGAAATGCACAACCTGAAAATAGATTTCTCCGGTAGGTATTCCTCATTGACTCTTAGATCCGATGTAAAGGAATGGCTTGTTGAGAATCACAAAAGTCTAAAAGAAGAATATAGTCAAAGATACAGAGCGGATAGTTTTACAAAATTTGCCAGTGTGTTTATGATAAATGTCTTCGAATCCAAGTCCACATCTAGGGACTATGTTATTAGACTAAAGGAAGCTGATTTTCGATGGTTAGAGGAGGAATATCATAAGCGAAGGCAGGAATACAAAAGTCAATTTGGAATTTACAATTTTGAGCGATTTGCAGATCTCTTTCTCAAGGATCTTTTTAATAGAGTTAATGCGGCCAAAAGGATTTTAACATATGAGGAAATTTGACCACTTTTGAACCAAATTTTGCAACCTCTGATTAGTGATAACACTATTCAACTATTTCCATTCTAGTCTTGTTAATTTAGGTGAATCAATTCTTGTTATTATATTAAAAACAGTGTTTCATGTGGGGTTGTATACTGTTCTCTAAGAAGAAATTGCTTCAACTGTTGTGATTAACAGTGAAAGTACCGATAACAGACTCTGGCCAAAATGACCACTTAGATTGAACACAAAAACAACGGATTTGATTTAGATGAAAGTACCATTAAATCACAATAATCTAATACTCATAAACAACCGTTATTACTCAATTGTTACCCAGGGACCATATATTGGAAATGTTTAAGACTAATGAACATTGATACAGCATGCAGTATTTGGTTCATTTCTTTCGAAACAGACCTCAGAGCTCCATCATTATCAAGGAAGAGATAATTAGAATTGTAAATAAAAACAAAAAAGACATTCCTGATGACCATACTCACTTTTTAGCTAAAGTTGAAGAAATTCTCTCTCACTTTCCAGAATATAATCCAGAATGGGGGAATAGAACTGTCTTCAGATTAGCTAAGGCAGAAGCATTGAATCCGATTTACGAAGAGGCAGTTTATTCCGAAAACATAACACTCCCGGATGTTAAACACGATATAGATCTTGTTTTGAAAATGCTAAATTATAAACGTGAACAAAAGGGATTTGAAAAGGTGAAAATGCCTTTGTTTATTCAACCTGACGAACTATATCACGCATATGTACATGGAAGATTCGCTTATGAGATTAAAAATATAGTGTCCCAGTTGGTAATTGTTTTTCAGAAGGGTTCGATAGATTACGTTGGGTTTGTGTTTGGCTTCAAATTCGCGATTCTTGAGGCTAGGTAGGTTAATTGATTCATTTCACTAGCAGGACAGGGCAGTGAGAATGACTAGTTATCGCGGAGGTTACGCTTCCGACTAGCAGGCGTTTAAACTTAGATAAACCTCTTGTTCCAACGGTTATGAGGTCTATCTGGTTCTTTTGTGCATATTTTGTTATTATACCCACTACTGACGTTCCATCATTTTCTAATATCTCGATTTTGCTGCTAACTCCATTCTTCTTTGCATTTTTTTGGATCGGTTCTATCCATTTGTTGGCTTCGTGTGCCTTAGCCTGCAAGAATGCTGATACCATTTTCAGATCGCCGTACTTTGCACGCAAAC
>JBOGPP010000078.1:0-23142 GCA_050748485.1 Nitrososphaeraceae archaeon
TTTCTATCAGTTTACTCGTGTGCCCACAACACCAGCTCTAGTATGCAGATCATAACTATAACATTTTCTAATATTACACCAGTTAAAATAGATCCATCATATTTAATCTGGCTCACAAAGCTTAAACATGGATTGTCAGTCCCTAGACAAGCGCATGGACGATTGGTGCAAAACTCGACTAACAACCACCACCCTGACCCTTTCGTAGCAATTATACCAACAGATCAGATATAAACTGCCTATCTTGAATTAGGGTGGGTCACCAAACATAGACCGTTTTTATAATTTGTTGTATACATCCTGATAACAGTATCTCTAACTACTGCCACTAATAACAAATCTGCCCAACTTCGAATGTTTTATCGTGATGGCAAACAGATTAGATAGAAATAGTCACTAGGTTCTGGGATAGCATGGTAGCTTCCTATCTTCATAAAAAAAAGATAACCTAGTTCAGGAAAGTCTTTTATGTTTAATGTCAAGGTAATACAACACGTCGCAAACCTGCACAAGGTAAAGGGGTAATGACGACCAGCATACCGGCACAAATTCTCTTGGTCGTCCCTACCTTTATCTAAATCTTTCTACAAAGTTTTATGTGTCCGTTTTGTGAATTCGGAGAACCCGTAACTAAGGTTTTAACTGGTCCGAAACCAAAGACGCGATAAACTCATGGTAGACGGGCAGACCTTTGCATCTACTGCACCGAAGCTGCGTTCTAGAATCACTTATCTTAATAAACTCTATTGTCCTAGAATCAGTCAACGATTTATTGCAAATACAATCATCGGCCCAATGCAATACGACATATTATAGTCAAAATAGGATATTATATGATATGATCATATGACTATTAGAATAGTACTGGAATAGGTACTAGTTATATCTAACAGGGCTTAACATACACTTTTGTAGGTCTATCTTTCTAATAAGGCGGAGAACGTATCGATTAGAGCAACTCGAAAAATAAGAGAATTTAATAATTACGTTAGTCTTACAATAGAAATAAATCTAAGTCGTATCTGTCGAACCTGCTGCTACCTCTGCTGTAGCAAATCTACTACCTACCGAATTAATCTTAATTTTTACGTTTTTGTCTCCTGCCTTTGCGCTTTTTACAAAAATTACTAGGCCGCCTATTCTCGCAATACCATCTCCTCCTCTGCCTGTGTCAGTAATATCTACGGTGTACTCTTTGCCTGTTTCTACAGGTTTTGAGAAGCTATTCGTGTTCTGTCCATAACTCATTAAAAGTCGCAATATAGTAGGCATTATGGCAATATGAACTAATGTATTAATGTATTAAGAGCTCTATCCCTGCCCAAAATATCTGTCTAAATGCTAGTTGGTTTCAGGTTATGACATCTATTTACTCATTCGCTTTAGTTGTTGGTTTTTAATATCTATAGCTCTACCCAGATCCGACAATTGAGCATTTCGTAGTACTAGTTTATTCATCAAATTTCGCTTTTGACCTTCCAAATTTATTATGTCATTTCCAAGACATTGAACTCAGTCAAATCAGCTAAATCATAATTTGCGTATCTAAGAAATTTTGAGCATATGACGCTCTTTCAAATAATGAAATAATTTCAGAAATCCCCTAGGTAGAGTCTGCCTTATTATCGAAACTACTCTTTGAGTGCTCGATATACTTTTTTGAGATCATGATAAGACTCGGCGTCTGTTTTACCTGTTGACACATATTTCAGGAACATACCTTCATAATAACTGATCATGATAGGTTTGAGATGCGCTATAATTCTCTTATCACTAATTATCTTTTCATTAATCAAAAATGAAAGCCAGTTTAGAGTATTAAATGCGCGAGAATGCCACATACTCCTAGTATCATCGCATTGAGATCCTGAAGGTATCTTTTCTATCTCAAGATCCAAATTTCGGAGATCAGCCATATCTTAACCGACTCCTCGAGGTTTGTGTAATGAAATATATAGAATAACGATACATGAACCGAATAAGCCCTCATAGTACTATCTGATCTAAAGCCATCGATCCAAAGTCTGCATGATTCATACTGAGATACAGCTGTAATAATATTCATGTATAATGCCGTATTGATGAAAAGAGGCTATTAAACGTAGCATTTAATTTGGTTTTTTGATATTAACGTAATCATCTTAATATGATATATTTATATGAATTATAGAAGACTTCAATTTTTTTAGAGAAGAATACTTTTTAATATCATTAATCTGTCTGATGAAATTGTTAAATGTTTGAAAGTATATTTAGATTTGACATAGTGGCGCATGAGTAATCTCATACTAAACAAACACAGTGACCCTACTACTAAATATAGCAAATGTATAATTGATATTATGATCCTCAAATAGGGTAGGATAATAAAATTGTTTTACTTGATATTTCAAGTCACTAGTGATATTTTGACACTTTCACGCTCAGGACTTTGTTACTCTTGAATTAGTAATTGCTTTAACAATATTTAAGCTTACAAGGGAGTAAAAGTATATTTGGTAACAGTATTACAAATAAGGTAGGACGACCATGAAGCATTAAGCCAGAATATTTGTTGGTCGCCTACCTTATGTCATTGAACTCAGATACGTTCCTGTCTGAATCTTGTGTTGCCTTCGTTACTGCAGCCGCTTAAATCACAACATACTATAAAAACGGTGATTAGAATGGATTAGGTAGGACGACCAATAGTCCCTAGGCCGCCCTACCTGCATTGTGCTTGACGTGCTGCTGTTTGAATCAGCAGTACTTTTGCGTACTGCAGCCGCCTTTTTCACTACAAACTATAAAAAAGATCTAAAGAAATAGACTGTTTCACTACCTATGTACTTTGATTCGTAACGAATTGCCATCGGCATAACTGCATGATATAAAAATGGTGACTAGAAGGCAGGACGACCAGAGGGTTGAAGACATAGAAAAGGGAAGATCTAGTCGCCCATACCTGTTATGCAATCCGGTTGTGATTTACTATTCAGTCATGAAGTATAAAGGGAAACCGGAACATGGTTATCTTATTATTCTTTATACAGGACGACCAATGGGATAGGGTGAAAGTCCAGCCTTGAAGGGAGTATACGTTGGTGGTTTCAAATGCATATTTGCTAAAACATAACTGTCTCGATATGTTGTTTAACTTAGTAAATTAGACCGCCGCTGCTAACCTTATTGCACTGCAAATATAATCTGATTAAATATCATTATTTTGTAAGATTATGATATAAAAGGTAGAGCGACCGAGACATTCTATTGTTACTTGGCCGAATGACTACCATATCTTTCTTTAGGGGTTGGTATGCATGAATAGTAGTGAAACAAATTATAAAAACGGTCTATGTTTGGTGACCCACCCTAATTCAAGATAGGCAATTTATATCTGATCTGTTGGTATAATTGCTACGAAAGGGTCAGGGTGGTGGTTGTTAGTCGAGTTTTGCACCAATCGTCCATGCGCTTGTCTAAGGACTGACAATCCATGTTTAATCTTTGTGAGCCAGATTAAATACAATGGATCTATTTTAACTGGTGTAATATTAGAAAATGTTATAGTTATGATCTGCATACTAGAGCTGGTGTTGTGGGCACACGAGTAAACTGATAGAAAATAAACGCAGTAACCTTGCAAGATCTGCTGCAACTAATAGACGTTGTATATGTAAAGCGGACAATATCACAATCATTCCAATATATCGTACCTGTGATAGTTTGTCTTATCAGGTATCTCGTTGTAATTATTGTAGAGAAGAGTGGACTGAATATTGGGTTAGTTATAGATACATACTCTCTTCGTTTATATCTCCGTCAACACTAGAGTCGGTAGTCATCAACACCCCCAAAATTGTACTTAATCAAAATGTCTTTCAATAGCCCAGCCCGCACAGCTAACACACCGGTATCATTCGCTTCTATGATAAAATCTGTATGTCGTCCATTATCAGATGTTTCAGCTTTATGCTATTGCAATCTGGATCATCATATATCTCATTAGTGTTTTACCTATTCGTTCAACCCAATTATTTAGTTCATTATGATCATCGGTAATATCTATCTCAATTTTCTCTTCGTCCGAGTTTATATGCATAATTAGGCTGTATCAAAATGGCGAATAATTAACTATTTCCATTCAAAATCCGCTTTTATCTCGCGTTCCCAGTACATATCTTGATTTTCTAAACGATAAAACTTGATATCGGCAGGTCCAGGATAACCGGGTAAGTTTGGGTGCCTAGTCACGACATGACGTTCATATCCGTCTACTGAGCCGAAGTCTTTACTATTGCAGTAATAACACTGAGGTGGAAAACTACTCATGTTTACTTTCGTCATAGTTCTCCAATATGCATCTATCTGATAGTAGCCAACACGATGAGTTAATCACATGAACATTAATTCAATTCAATCGGCATATCTTCCATCATGTCCATCTGAATATCGCCTATGAACTTCTCTAAACTCTTTTCCATATGTACGTAAGATTTGAGAAACAGTCAGTTCCTGTTTAATAGTTGCTGCTGCTGACTCATCATACCAATGGTATGATCAACAACTTATTTAGACGCTGCATCCTCTGTCGTTAAGCAAGCTTCTATGGAAACGGAGTCCCATAATTTGTGTCAGAATCTGGAGGTATAATTGTCCGCAAATGCGCTATCATTGCCAATTGTCATTATAGGTTTATCATTGGGCTGGTTTAATTTCTCGTCTATATTCTATTACACTATCAGAAGTTGAGTACTAAATTAGAACACCGCCAGTCTTGATATGCAAAATATGGAAAATCAACGGTATTTACTAGCCGCTGATAGTACCATTAGATGCTAGTCTCAGTATAGATCCAAATGTTGCACCTCTATCACCACTAAATACAATCACCGGTTCAGCGCTTGTCTGGTTTGTTTCCCACCAACTCACGATTACGTTGTCGATGGTAGCTTCTACGTCAAAGTCGGTTGAATTGGAGCCACTTGAGTTGCTCAGATTAACTTTGTCTCCGTAAGCTTGTCCACCATCTACCGATGCTCTAAACATAACTTCTGAGTTGTTATTAGCTGTGTCATTATTGCTCCATACGACGTACACATTCTCATCAGACGCAGCGATGACAGCTGGCTCAGCTTTTGACGGTTCTCCAATAGCATTTTGGTCTTTTATTGCCATTGATCCAATCATTGCTAGTGCAATTATAGCCACACCAAAGACGATGAAATATTGTTTCATGACGTTTTTGAAATAACTCATTGGCTATAAGCGGTATTCTCTAATCATGGCTTAGATCCATTTGGTTTAATCTTAATCTCAAAATTGGTCATCGCCAAAAACCATCTGAACATATTGAACGTTCAGTTCGTTCAGAATGAATTTCCTTAATAACGTTTAACCATCGTTCAGCGTAACGTTTAACACAATTCATTCTAAAATGGAGAGGCAAAAATATCATAAATTGAAGTTTTCAGCCAACGCACTACCAAATTCTAGTATTTGCGACCGTTACACCGTGAGTACGTATATCAATATCTCATCAAAATCTGATGCATAGACACGGCCCTGAGAATCTACTGCAACATCAATTGGATGAATCAACCTATCTTGTCCGAATTCTGTTATAAAGTTACCGTTGCTATCGAATTTTTGAATTCTATTATTAAATTCGTCAGCAATGTACACATTGCTGTCTTCATATATAGTCAGACCTTTCGGTTGATTCAACTGGTCAAGATCAGATCCTAATAAATCCCAATATGTTATGAATTGATATAAGCTTGTAAATTTGTTAACTTGGGATGGATTGCCACTCACGTCGCTCTCAGCAACATAAACGTTATCTGATGAGTCAACATCTATTCCGACCGGAAAACTGAGTTGACCTTTGGCAATCGTTCCAACAAATTGTCTCTTTCGTTCCATCTCCCCCGTTCAGCTCATTCCATGTCTACAGTATGGCTAGAGAAAAACTAGTACTACTATTCAAGGAAACATGTCATGAACATACGACGAAAGCGGATATAGAATGGAATAATTAAAAAGAAAAAGTGACGAATAGGTATCTAATTATTAGACTTCATTCACACTTACGAAATAACCACTGGAGGTACTATGTGTTAATATTCTCTCATGGTTATATGCGTGATTTACTGCTTCGTCCTCTTCGGCAAAACGTTCTCGTATCCCACAAGGGAGACAAGTTACCTCATACATATTTGCTTCTAAAATTCACCTTTCAATATACTCTACGTGTTTCGTGTATTTAAGTTCCACACAGTACACGACTTGAATACACTTCTTATAGAAGATTATAGCAATCATACTTTTGAAGATGGATGGATGATTTACCGTATTGTCTCATATTAGAGATAATATGACCAAGTACCAAGTATCCATATTATGAGCAAAATGTTTTATTTTTGCAGTATTTTTAATAGCCTTCTATCTCCATACTAATACATTTTCAATGCGAATAACAGAAGAGATGAGGATGTGCGTAATCAAGACAAGTAGGGTTAAATAAGACCTTTGCTAATATACGCAAAATAGTAGAATTTAAGAAGTTGACTGCCGAACCAGTAAAAATTGACTTCTTTATGCTGAAACGGCTACGATTTTGTGTGATTATTGGGAATTATCATTACAATTTCTAATATTGTGTATGTACTTACTATTCGAATTGTCTCGTTGGAAACGACTTTTTGAGAAGTTCATTATAAATCGAGTTTGCTTTGTTTAGACCCTGATTGCGCGGAACCCAATTTTGATCAAGATATTAAATATGATATAATTGCAGAATAGGATTAGCCCAGTTGGAGTAAACATATGATGAATATTGGTGTATTATGACAGAAAAACATGACTGAACTTTTACTGAGAAGTAAATGTATTAGTATATTAAAATCTATGTCGCTCGATACTTTTGAATGACTGGTGGTCACATATCATACTTCGATTATTGACATTAGCGGAGGAATTCCAAAGATTAACCATCCGCAAAACCGACACTACACAATTTTTTGTCTTCTGTTTCTGCTTTTCGGTGTTCATCAAGAACTTCAATAGTGCTGAAAATAGCACCGCATTCTTCACATGTCAGAGGCTCACTTAAGGCATTTTAATCAATTTACCAACATTATATTTAAGTACTGTTGGGTCCGATTGGGGTATTTATTTGCCCATTCGCTCAAGCTGTTAGTTTTTAAATGGTTATTCCACTATTCCACTAACCCATAAGACATGCTTTAGAACGATTAAATATTTTCTGAATGAGAATGGCGCTGTAACATCACTTTACTTTACATATACTAATCATCATTGATATAACTATCATAATATTTCTGCTCAAGTTTCTATTCCAATTATTCTTTGTAATGCCAACTGGAATAGACCATTCTGGCGATATTCTATTTGCTAAAGAGATTCTGTTACAGATGAGCAACTAAATAATCTTGTGCTTAATTGCACAATATTTATAATAGTAGTGTCTTGGACGTCCACTACTCACGACTGCATGATCACGTGTAATCCGCCCTCTACAAGAAATGCAGAGTCCATCCTGCTTAACTTCGATTATTCTAAGTATACGATTTATTTTTTCATTTGGGTTGATGATTAGTGGAAGAATCAGATCAGTTCGTACTAAAGCAGAAACTATTGAGATTTGTTATAAACTAAAGTGGATTGAATATACAATATTTTTTGAGTAACAATTAATGAAGTAAATACTAATTAATTGATGGACATTGGATAGAGAAATGGCTTCAGGCACACAGATGTATTGTGATGATTATATACTATCAAGAACATGTTTTACAGTGGGAAATAGCGAAGCAAATAATGCCAATAATTCTTTAGGAAACTATTATGCATCTAATAGGTCTCCTGCAATTATAAACCATAATAAAGATAATAAAAGTATTGTACAAGACCTAGAAATTGGAAGAGTATTCGCGGAATACAAAGATAAGCTAGTCATAATAGACGGCGAAAATAAAAAAGAACATGAATATTTAATTCCCAAAATAAAAGTACATCACTATGGTGACATGCGAGTTTATTTCAATCTATCAAAAGAATCTTTGAAAGAATTTGAGATTTAGATAATCTTAATCGACAACATTCCAGTAGTAGTAACAAAACTATTGATCAAAACATGATTCGATATATGAAATTAACCCGATTTGGCAAGTAGCAATAGATACTTGCCAAATGATAACAAGTTGAAATACCCTACGGGTGTAGTTAATCATCGCTACTGATGATGAATTCATTCTTCTCTATTGATAGATGCAGAGATATGTTATTGTTACCTCTCTTCGGCTGTTTCTCTAAAAGTTCCATTAGTTGCTAACTTAAGTATTGGTCTAAATATTGCTCCGTTATCTGTACTTACTATGATTATTGGCTCTTCTGCTGTCTGGTTGCGTTCCTATCATGTGATATGTTAGCAGCGTAAACCATTATCAGAAACGAAGTCGTCATTGCAAACAGGTTATACTATTTCTCTTATACTGAATTTTTTATACTGCGCTTGGTCAATGAAGTCATTTCTAATAAAGACAAATCCAGGTGTAAATAATATTTTATTATGTGGATAATTATTGCATATTCCATCATCGGCTTCAACATACCATTCACCAGTATCATTATACTGTAGCACTTTTTCCCATTCACCGCCATTACTACCGTCTGTTAAATCACGATATAGTTCCAATAGGACTCCGTCTTCTTTTGGCAATGTTTTTAGTACAAATTTAAGACCAACCCATTCATCGTCTGGAATACCCTCATCTTCTGGCCATATATACTTGGACGGTGCATCGGTTGGAGGATATTGTGCCGTATCTCCATGACCATGGAATAACTCTTTTTCAAATGAGACCCTACCATCATATGTAAATCTACCGTAGTATGTATTGGCACCACAAAGAGCATTTGTATAATGTTTGCTTCTTGCTCCAGCTACAAATCCCTGGTATGATATCTCTTCTTCTTCAGAAATACGCTTTGCATAGAATGTGATCTCAACATTTTCAAAGTCCATGTCTGGAACCCTCATTCTTGGAGCACCACCAGTTATCGCAGCAACACCATTTTCCCCATCTATTGTGACTTCTCCATTTCCTGTTACTTCAAAATTCTTATCGTATGGATCCCTCTGTCCTGATCCGATAGTTCTCATTTGACCGTTTTCCCACGCCGAATACCATTCAGTACCATTCACAGCTGATGAATATATTTCAGAAATACCGAACCTATCTCTTTGAACACTTCCGAGAACTGGTGGTAATATTGTAATAGTGATACTGGTGGTGACGAATACTAGCAGGATAATTAAAATTAAATGCTTGATACAAAAACCAGCTAATTTTCCTACTTCTAATTCTTTCGGTCCATTCAAAGACCATGTAAATTACATCTGTTTTGTAGATGCGTTTTATTTCGTTCGGACAGCTCATAAGAATTATCTAATTGTTTTAACCTAATTTGAAATAAATATGAATATTTAATGAAATATTATAGAGAATCTTATACCATAAACAGCTATTTTTATAAACCTGGGCCAAAAACATAATGGTTTAATGCAGACTCATTAAAGTGTATCATAGTGATGGGATATATCATTCACATAAGAGATCACTCAATAATATCATTTACATAAGAGATAATATTATTATTCAATATCATATCTAATGCCATTAGCAAATGACAATATACATATTTTAATTGCTGGTGGCGGATACGCTGGTATTCAAACTGCTTTAGGGTTAGAACATCTACTTAAAAGGAATCATTCGAAGATTCAGTTAATTGACAAAAATATATATCATACATTACTACCAAGTTTGCCAGAAATCTTATCGAAACGTGGTTTTTCAATTATTTATTATAAAGATATTATTGAAGGTAAGAAAATTGATTTTATTCAAGCCAATATTGTTGATATCGATCTTGATAGAAAGCTGGTTTTTACTACTAATCCTTCTCATCAATTAGGATACGATTTTATAGTTCTATCATTGGGTAGCAGACCATTCTTGCCTAATATTCCTGGACTTAGAGAACATTCATTTCAGTTCAATAGTATAGAAAGTGCAAAAAAAATTGCTGAACAACTATCGTCGAAAGACATGATTGGTCCAACAGGAATCATGAACATAGTAATTGGAGGAGGGGGAGCAACCGGAGTTGAAATTGCTGGAGAAATTGCATCATTAATTAAGAAAAGGGATCTACAACATAGTAACATTAAGGTTATACTAGTATCACCAAATTTGTTAGCTGGTTTTCCTACTCGTACCATGAATTGGGTACGCGCATATCTTGAGGCTTTAAACGTTGAGTTATTATTAGGCTACGAACATTATATTACGGAAGTCAAATCAGACCTAGTATGTCTTAAGAATGGTAGAACCATAAGAACTACAATGTTTATTTGGGCAGGGGGCGTTACTGCTTTATCTCTTCCTCACCGAATTGGCTTAAAAACAGGTCATAATGGAAGAGTAGTAGTCAATAAGTTTCTACAAGCAGAAGGACGAAAGGATGTCTTCGTATTAGGTGATGTCGCACTTATACTTAACAATAAAGGATATCCACTACCAACAACAGCTTATTTTGCAGAACAACATGGAAAAATCGCTGCACAAAATATCTATTCCATGATAAAAGATAAAGGACGTACCATGAAAGCGTATAAAGTTGAAAACCATTGGCTAGATAACTTCGCAATTTCTATTGGAGCTGATTTGGCAGTTTCAAGGATAAAAGGATTAGATCTATATGGGTACTCTGCAAGTAAAGTTAAGAGGCTGATCAAAATGAAATATCTAAAAGATATTGGAAAGTAGATAGATATTTTAGATTCTATCTCGTTCAAATTTAACTAAAAGCATAAGAGTTCTTCTTACTCCTCACTTTCCTATTTTCTAATTTTGGTCTCAGTCTTTATGATTAGTTTGTTATAGATACAAATTATATAAATTAATTTTTGATATCACTGGTTCAAAATGTAATCTCAAAAATACTTTGTCATAGAAAAGATGGTAAAGATTATTACGGAAATCGTGTACGCAGTAGACATATGCAAACAATAACTAGAACAATTCTTATTAGATCCAAAGGTGAGGGAGACATGATTGATATTACCCACGAAACTTCCAAAATACTTATTCAATCAAAACTTAAAGATGGGATCGTTACTATTTTTGTATCAGGTTCAACTGCAGCTGTAACAACAATCGAATATGAACCAGGATTAAGACAAGATTTTCCTCAAATGTTATCTAGAATAATACCAAGAGACATGGAATATAAGCATGAGAATATATGGCATGATGGTAATGGACACTCACATGTTAGAGCATCTTTGATTGGTCCAAGCCTGACTATTCCATTCAAGGACGGTACTCTACTGTTAGGGACTTGGCAACAGATAGTCTTTCTAGAAATGGATATTAGTAAAAGAGAACGGAAGGTAATACTTCAGATAATGGGGGAATAAGAGAAAATTTAATTGTCTTATTCAATTTATTATTTCAATATCTTTCAAACTTCTTCCAGGAACAAACAGACCATTGTTATGAAAAGCGTTACGAAGGTATACTAGAGATCGATAAACTTATCCCTCTTCTTTAGGCCTAAATCTTTTGTTATTTCTTTACACGAACCATTAAAACTCTTTTCCTGCTCTTAGAACAGTTTATTATTATACTTCGTACATATCAATCGTATCGCGTGTTCGAATACGTTAAATGTAAAAAGAAAATAATAATTCATTACTATTTGGTCAAAGAATTATCTTTCTTTAACATGGCCATAAAGTCTGCAGGAAAGGGTATACATTTTTAGTTAGACTTTTCTGGCCGTTCTTTTACTCATAAATTACATTCCCTCATGCACCACTGAACACCGTCTGTAGTTAACATTATTTCACGTCCGTTCTCTCGTTTAACATATTCATTTAGTATTGCATTTTCAACTAGGTTGTCCGTAGCTTCTTGTTCAGCACCACTGAAAGAGCCAATATCCATCTCTTTGAAAACCTTATCAGCATCTACTGGTTTATCCATAAGCCCTTTTGCTAACTTATAGAGTGCACATAAAAACTTACGTCTGTACATATTAAGTTCAGATGGAGTTAATAAAGTCATGTTCTCGGTACTAAATGGATATATTTATGGGTTTTTTGGAATTTAATTTTTCTTTCTTTTGTTACTAGTTAAAGCGGCAAAGTCACATCTCCACTATTTTGTATCACGTTGACATGAATATTACCTATCAGGTTCATCTTTCCGGTCCAGACATGCTGGCAGGCAGTAAGAGAATTTGTCCAATCAAGCATCCATTAAAATATTCTTACTTGTTCAAAAGCAACAAAGTCTCCCTTGTGAAAGCGTTAAGACACCATTAGTGAAATTGTTGGGAATTTATTATAATACCTTATCTAGTAATCTTTTTACGCTAGATCTTACTTTATATGTTGTATAATTTGTCTGCGAATACAAAACGTATACTGATCTTAGGAGCAGGATTTGGAGGAATATGTACGGCTAATTTATTAAGAAATGACCCAACAATAGCATCAGAAGGGCACCAAATCACCATTATCGATCAAAAAGATTACTTCATGATGGGATTAGTAAACTTATGGATATTAAGTGGAATCAGAACGCTTGAGGACTCTAAAATTTCTCTGAGTAAGCTGGAAGATAAAGGAATAAGATTTTTACATGATGAAGTTACGGCGATTGATGTTATATCAAAAACTGTCAAAATTGGCAGAGCTTCTAATCTTAAATTAGAATATGACTATTTGGTGATAGCATTAGGCACAGAATTTGCACTAGAAGAAGTCAACGGATTTTCTGAAAACGGAGGCATTAATTTGTATGACGCCGACCAAATTCCAAGCTTAAGAGAAAAACTCCTTTCACTGAAGAACGGAAGAATAGTAATATGTATAGCATCTATACCTTATAAGTGTCCTCCAGCGCCATATGAGGCATCGTTACTAATCAACGAGATATTATTGAAAAATGGTTCTAGAGGCTCTGTTTATGTTGATATATATACACCAACTCCAATTGCTCTACCTGTGGCTGGGACAAAGATAAGCCAGAGTGTTGTTAACATACTTAATGATAATGACATCCATTTTCATCCGTCACATAAAATAAAGAAGGTATTAGATAAAGGGAAAATTGACTTCGAAAATGGAAAGAGAGTTGATTATGATATACTTATAGGTATTCCACCACACAAAGCGCCTGCGGTTATAAGAAATTCAGATCTTATAAAACAAGGACAAAATTATATGAATGTTGATAAATATACTCTTAAAACAGAATATGAAAATGTTTTCGCGATAGGGGATGTAAATGAAATTAAGGTGAATGGAAATATTTTTATCCCCAAAGCCGGAATATTTGCAGAAGCTCAGGCGAAAGTAGTAAGCCAACTAATTATTGACGATATTGAGACTAACAATTTGTCCTTATCATCATCATCAAGATTTGATGGAAAAGGCTTTTGCTTTATGGAAACTGGTAATCAGCAAGCAGGTTATGTAGCTGCAGATTTTTATAATGAGGAAGGTCCTGCTGCATCACTTGAACCACCATCAAAGGAATCATATAAAAAGAAAATAGATTTCGAAAGAAGAAGACTGAGTGAATGGTTTTGATGATAACTCATATCTATTGCATTAATGTTCTATCAAAAACACGATCTGGTAATGGAAATCTTTGAATCTATTCTGTTCGATGCTGAAGCACAAGAATTGTAGGGGTGTGAGTCTATGATAGATCATAATCCAACTTTAACTAACATTTTTTCCAATATTTTCTCCCTTAAACAGAGACAGGAAAGCTTTAGGTGCATTTTCTATACCTTCAAACACGGTTTCTCTCCATTTTATTTTTCCTTCACTAATCCACTTGGAAATTTCAGCATAAAATTCATTTAACATATCATAATGACCTCTTACAATAAATCCCTGAAGTTTGAGTCGATTAGGTACTGCTATAAAGATGTTAGACGGTCCTGTGGGTGTTGAAGTTAGATTATACTGTGATATCATACCACAGAGTACAATTCTACCAAAAGTCTTCATGTTGTCAATAGCTCCTTCTAAATGCTTTCCACCAACATTATCAAAATAGATATCAATTCCATCTGGACAAGATTTTCCTAATTCAGCTGAAAGATTATTCTCTCCTACCTCTTTATAATTAAAGGCATGATTTTTCCAGCTTGATCAAGTAACCATTTTACCTTCTCATGTGAGCCAGCACTTCCTATAACACTGCAGCCCTTTATCTTTACAATCTGACATGCCGTAGAACCAACTGCTCCTGCAGCTGCAGAAACTAATATGGTACTATTGCTATTATCAACTAACTGAGCAATTTTTAATAGGCCCACATAAGCTGTTAGACCTATCAAACCCAAGATACCCAAGTACCATTGAATTGATGCCAGGTTCGGGTCGATCTTCATTACATCGCTTTCACTACCATCTGAGAGCCAGTACTCTCTCCAGCCTAAATTTCCAAGGACGTAGTCACCTACTTTAAATTGGTCATTTTTTGATTTCCTTATTTGACCTTACATCCGCCTTCAAGAGGCTTCCCTATCTGAAATGGAGATATGTAGCTCTTAGTTCCTCTCATACGTCCATGCATATAGGGATCTACTGAAATCCATATGTTACGTACCAAGAATTCACCATCTTTTAGCTCTGGAATGTCTACCTTAACAAGCTGGAAGTTATCTTCAGCAGACAATCCTACTGGGCGTTTTTTTAGATGAATTTCATGGCCAACAAGTCTTTCTTCTACCATACGTTCATTAATCAAATGGAAATGTATATCAAATTATTGGCATAAGCTTAATGATTTTCAATAGGTTAAAGTCAGCCTTATATGTGGAAGTCGCATTAGTGCTCTAGTGAAGTATGTGAAATGCACCAATTAGTTATATTAACCAAAAGTGGTATAATAAGAAAGGTTATATCTGCGTAATTCTCGTATTAATTTAAGCAAAAGATTCACGGCAATTCGACAAGTAGATAAAAAATTACTTTACGCATTTTCCGTTCCTTTTGTAATGAAAAGTGAAAAATAAAAGATTGACAACAAAATTTGAAGAGTTAGGACTGAGTGCTGAAATTACTAAAGCACTCAAAGAAAATGGATTTGAAGCTCCTTTTCCTATCCAACAGGAAGCAATACCGTTTATTTTAAGAGGTATAGATGTTATAGGACAAGCGCACACAGGTACTGGAAAAACTGCAGCTTTTGCGCTGCCTATATTGACCAAAATAAAACGTAGAGGTCCAGTACAAGTAGTGATACTCACTCCAACACGGGAGCTAGCAGTACAGGTTACTGCTGAAATTGGAAAGTTTGCAAGGTATACGGGCATCAGAGCTGTATCTATATACGGAGGCCAAAGTATTGGTATCCAGTATAATCAGCTAAGGAAAGGTGTTCAGATAGTGATAGCAACACCCGGCAGATTGATAGACCATATCAAGCGTGGTTCAATTAGTCTCGAGGAAGTAAAGTTTGCGGTACTTGACGAAGCAGATAGAATGCTTGACATGGGTTTTGTCGACGATATCAAGTATATTTTATCCTATATGAGAAAAGACAGGCAAACATGTTTGTTTTCAGCTACTATGCCCCGAGAGGTTTTGAGACTTGCACAAGAATACCTGGTTGATCCAAAAGAGATAATACTCAACGAAAAAGAATTGAGTCTTGATACTATAGATCAATCTTACCTAGTCGTTCACGAAAAAGAAAAATTCAAGCATCTATGCAATTTTATCAGAAACAAAAATGAGCGACAGACTATAGTTTTTGCCGCTACAAAGCAAAGAACCCATAGGCTTGCTTCTGAGTTAAAACAAGAGGGATTCAAAGCAATTACAATGCACGGCGATTTATCCCAAGTACAAAGAGATAATGCAATGTACAAATTCAGAAAAGGATCTGAAGACATCCTTGTTGCTACTGATATTGCCGCAAGAGGAATTGATGTGCCTGCTGTAGGTCACGTAATAAACTATGACATACCTGCAGACCCGCTAATCTATTTTCATCGAATAGGAAGGACAGCAAGAGCTGGCGGAGCGGGAAAGGCTATCTCTTTAGTTTCTCTGGATAGAGTTGGTGACTTTGGAAGAATCCTCAAGACGACCGAAAAACCTATTCATAAACTAAATGAAGAGATGGGAATTGAAATCCCTGTAACTCCACAGTATGTACATAGGGATTATCGCCAAAGACACGGTGGTAGCAATTATAGAAGATATAATAATACCGACTACAGTAACGGATACAGAAACAATGCTTATTCCAATAACTATTCTGGCTACAGAAGCAGAGGACCTAGCTACAACAGCAAGGAGAGTCAGAGGCAGTATACGAGGGGTGGTAGAGCCCAGTAGTAGTGGCAAGTACGGTACGGGTTGGAGCAGAATGAGATTTGGTTGCTACTCGGTACTAGTTACAAACAAAATAAATTAAAATAACTAGATAGATATAGATTGACGATTGTCGAATTAACACCATAGCTTGCAGCCATTCCAATTCACACTGGAATTCATACTGACGTTCGTTATTTCAAATGCAGCTATTTTATCTATCCAAAAATGTTCCAACCCTCAAGTTTACAGTTAATACCAATGGTATATCTTTTTGTCTGGCAGAAATTCGTTCTCTAATTCTTCTAATCTGTCTAGAGAACCATTAATCGCTCTAAGAACAGAAAAGGAAGAGTCATTTCTAATCTTCTGTAAAAACAAAAGAACCTGATCGTTTGTAGCTCCCTGCTTTATATCATAGTTTATTTGTCTACAAACATTAGCTATTTTACCATAACGCCTATAGATCTTCTTCTCCCACGCGGTAGCATTTGGAGAAAGGCCTGTTACAAATTTTAGAACTATTTTTTCCATATGATCGACATGCCATTGCTTTAGTGGAAAACTGTTTTGTGTCAAAAGAGATTATCACACAACATATATGTTAAAATGAATAATTGTGTTCTGGCATCGCCTGTATTAAGTGAAAGTATTTTTACTAAATTAGTTGCAATGTTTGTGACAATTAGAAATCTAGAGCTAATTTGTAAATCTAAAGCAACTATCAATTATCCTGGCAAATTTCATCCATATTGAAGCTATTCGTTCACTATCGTTAGAAACAATATCAGACGTTAACAAACATCTCTTCTGTCGTTTTAACGGCATACAATGCAGCTTCTTCCTTTTTCATCATACATATTAGGATAGCTAACTACTTAAGTGTATGGATCGTAGTCCAAGTTTTATGAAGCGGATACTAAATTACTTATATGAGAGCAGATCCATATAGGTGTTATTACGTATCGACTAACGATTGTAACTAGATTTAAGGATCGAACTTAAGTTTGTTAGTATTATTTAAACGGATTTATATTACTGTCATATAGTAATGCTATTATAATAGGTCGCACGAACTGTACATAGATTATAATAATTGAAACGAAGGAATAATTTTTCGATAGGTAATAGATGTGAATGTATGTGTCATACTAAAGGCAATATTCAAGATTTTTGTGGTTATTGCACGACTTCTCATAGGGATTTAAAAAGAACATCTGCAATGACGATGAAAAAATAGTATTAATACTAGTTCAAACGTACAAAATTTAAGCAATAGTCTTAAAGACTATCTCTCTTCTAGAAGAAAATATAGCTAAGCAACTGAAATATAGGGCATCAATATAACTCTGATATTACTATAGTTTTTTTATAGCTCGTAATGATTCATTATCTATGCGTATTATGGAATATTGTTGTATTATAACGTTATGTGATATACATATGAATCATAGTAAGCATGACCCGAAGACCTATTTTCATTGAACCCAAGAAACTTGGGTAAATGAGGTATCAGATCTCATTCAACAAGGATGATTAGCTATAGTGGCATAGCTATAGCGACACAGATATATCTCTAATCTTACTGATTCAAATAATGGTTCATCGACAAGGAACTAAAACTAAGGCATATACAAACCAGAGATCAGAAAGCAAAAAGTATGCAAAAGCTCAGAGACGTAAAAGAAATAAACCAAAGGCATAGAATAGCTACTCATATTTGTAATTGAGCTACCCATTTACTTCAAAGGGAGTTTATAGTATCAAAAAATTAAAGACCTTTGTTCTCCATTCTTTGTGGCCTTAAGACCTGGATGCCTGTAACAAACCGGAATAAGTACTAGATATGCTAATAAAATAAACATGTCGTTATTTTCTGTCATGTTCCATTTGATATTCTACTCCGCATTGTTCCGAACAAAATATATCCGAATCGCCGTCATCACCAATATCGTCACCACAGTTTTTGCAAATTCCTTTCTTATTCGTAATATATAAGATGGCGAGGGTTATTATTACATCTTTCTTTTTGCACATCTTCAAGACGAACGACTTGTTATCCAAACTAACAGTAGTACAATCAAATAAATGCACGAAAAACTGCATTCTAAAGATCCCCGAATATTTGCAAAATAGGTAAATTCTTCACTGAGGATACTCCAGTCAATTGCCGCCATTATATCAATATCTATTAAATCTTGCAAGTAGTCCTATCAAGAAGCCAATCCCCTTATTCCTTTACAAGTGTAAGACACATATCACTTTTGATGTGAACCTATCATCTTACGTAACTATCTATATCAAATAGTCAAGTCAGAATATTTGATGTCTCTAGAATCTATAGGTTGCCACAGCTAAATTCCCTTAAAATAGGAGTAAAGTTATCCTCGGCTCAGTAAACGCCTTGACATCTCATTATTAATTTCTTCATGTTTTATCACTTCACCCCTTCTACCAGGAGTCTTCATCTGTTGCTGGTTTACTTGCTTCCTTTCCTCGAGTAATTCGTCAACTCCATAATAATTATTTATACCACATTGCCTTTTCTTTCTTAATTCGATCGTATAGCGTTCCCTAAAATCTCTCTCTTTCGTGTCATCAGTAGATGTGACTGTTTGAGTCAATCTGAAATTAATGACAGCTGTTGCCTCATTCTTCATATATTCCAGTGAAACTATAACATATAAGAATGTATTCGATTCAAAATGTAGTAATATAAGCAAAGATGAAATTTGTTGGTCGTTCTAGATATGGTAAAAAATGTTTAGAAATATCTCCTTCCCTGCATGCTAGTCATAACATCCTTACTCTGATTCATGCCACCGTATTGGTGAAAAGGCGGCAAACGATCTAGATGGATAAACCAGATTTAATATAATTACAACAATTAGGCTTAAAGTGGATTGGACATACACAAAATTCCATTTATTTACACTTTTTTTCAAAATTGTTACTGTATGAAAGTAATGAAATACGGAAGTCTTGTGTATAGCAAAGTACCACAGATAATCGTGTAAATAATTTAATGACTTTTAACCGAATTACAACTGAAACTAAGCGTTGATCAAATTTGCTTCATAAATTATACACTAAAGTACTTGTGTATGTATTATCGATATAGTTAATTCTATTCGTGCTACGGTTAAAACAATAAATCCACAAAAAAAATGAAATATTACTCTATTTTTCTTAATACGATATCTTCAATAATAAAAGACTATGGTGGCAAAGTAAGAGTTGCATTATAACTGGAAAACTAGTTCTTACAGCATAAGAACATTATAGACGTAGGACGATTTCTTGTTTCGAGTCTTTCCAGCATAATCTTCTAGGTAATTTCGGTATCTTTGTACAACATCTTGACCTTGTTCAAAAATATAGTACCTGACCATTATGAGCTGCATTTGTTTCCATTATAATTGAATCAGAGAACCTATCTATTGCTTCATAGTTTTGTAATACAGATCCAAAATCCATGGGGTGAATAATATAGAACCATCTATTAGGAAAGTATATGCTGATGCATATCATCAAATCACGCTGTCTCATGTTTCAGGTGTAACTAAACGAAGAGGTCAGGAGATCGTACATTGAGCGGGAAAAGAATCCAGATGAGGTTGCCTAATTAATTCTAAATGCAACAGAAGAAAAATCAACTAGCATAACAGAATAATCTGGTATAATCTATCTATCTTCATATTCACATAGATCTGCCTATGCTTGACCACCTAAAAAATAACAGATTCAATCGATCGAAGTAAGGATAGTAACGAAATCTTCAAGTTATCGTGTCAAGAAGCTAATATTCTTCTTCTACAAATGTAAAAAAATACACATTACTTTTAATTTGAACCCAATTTACCCCCAACTATTTGGTTATCTTAGATCAGCTAGTCAATTCTGGTCTATTGAGAACGATGAGGTCAGCTATCAGGGAATCATAGATACTCTAAATACCTCTAGATTTCAAATACAAAATAATATTGTTAAATGTTAGATGTTAAATGTTAAAATAGCTTTATATTTGAAAATAATGATATTTTATATGGGATAGTGAAATAACTGGTAGCTGTGACAGAAGACCCCGTGGCAGAAGACACTGAGGAAGGAGGCTATATAGTTAAATCAAATACAAAACAGCACCAAACTTATAACGTCTATTTTAGTATTAGAAAGCAACGATATCTCTGTACATGTAAATGGTTTGCAATTAAGCAAACTGAATGTTCACATATTAAAAAGGTAAAAGAAAGAATTACTCAATAGTATCTGTTCTTTAGAGGTTTAGAGTTTTAAACTTTTAACTTCATATTATTTCTAGGTTAGCAAGTGGGAATAGCAAAGGTTGCGGTTATAGAAAAGATCCATATTTTTTGGATACCTTGTCATTCTAATGCACTCAGTTCTGGTAGAATCTGTTGGTACAAAGATAAGACGTTTGGAAAATTCTCTTCAGTGATATATTAGATTCTCTGGTTGAACACAGAATGAAGATATGTAGTTTCCAATGTCTGATTTTATAAATCTAACAAGAAGTTATCTAAATTTACACGAGAAAACGAAGTAATCATTTACGGTCTTTTAGAACATAAAGTCTATACTTCTTCCATATGGGGAAGTTTTCACCCTTTACAACACCACTCCGATTGTTGCCGCCTTCCGTCATAGAAACTACCGTCATAGAACAAGCTGTTGATACAATAATTGCGATGCACTCATATAAACTCCACAAAAGATGGTGTTATATCAATAACCTGGGACAGGACTGGAGAATGCTACTAATCTCCGTTCGTGGCTGTAATACCGGCGTCTTTGATCTACAATGACGTAATGACAGATAACGTTGAATACCATTTCAACGAATGAGTGCTCGGGACCTTATTAGACATCAGTCTAGCGTACTTCATTGATACTGTCATCCCAAATTTAGCATCTCGACTTATGTGAATTATATCAAAGCATAACCATAATTATAAATAGAATTGTGAGTGATATCAAAAATCCATTAAGGGACTTCAGACCGATCAACTAAAATCATTCACAGATTTGGTAAAAGTCTTCATTCCCATAGATTAAGTTCTTAACTGGTTTACATGATCTAGTTAATAAAATGATCCCTGTATATGGATATGCGGCTCAGCAGGCAAAAGCATCTCTTAGTCAATACTCTTTTGAAAGAAGGGACCCACGCAATCATGATATTGTAGTTGACATTCAGTATTGTGGGATCTGCCATACAGATGTACATCAAGTGAATGATGAATGGGGCGGATCAATATTTCCTATGGTTCCAGGACATGAAATAGTAGGCATAGTGACGAAAGTGGGCGCGAACGTATCACGCTATAAATTGGGTGACAGAGTGGGCGTCGGTTGTTTGGTTGATTCCTGTCGTAAGTGCAATCCTTGCATCAACGGTTTAGAACAGTACTGTATAGAAGGACCTACTATGACTTACAATGGAATCGAAAGAGATGGACAAACTCGAACTCAAGGAGGCTATTCGAATAAAATCGTAGTCGATGAAAACTATGTCCTTCGTATTCCTGATAATCTCCCAATGGATCATGCAGCGCCGCTTCTCTGTGCCGGTATTACTATGTTTTCACATGAGTTAACCTAGGTGAAACTGATTTCTCGAAATAATTAGTTCGAAATCGCAAGCGATATCATTCGTGAACTTCTGTTACTCTTGAACTAGTAACGATAATGATTGAAACAATCAAGGAGAACTATAGAGGAATCTTATATAACTAATGTTAACGTAATAGTTCTTTACATTGAGATGGATCTGCGTGTACTGTAACAGCATAATGGATTGCACAAACTTTACAGAGTTCATAAAGGATTCAGACAATGGCAAATATCACGGATGGCGTTTAATTCCTTCAACTGATTCAAACTAAAATAAAGATAGCAAACTAAAAAGCTATTCTCCATCTTTACTAAAGGTAAACTTATATGAGATGTTTTACTTTTAGTAAACTTATAGAAGTGGGAACAAAAACAATCACGGTAACCGAATACAATTGTGAAAGATGTGATTATAAATGGATTTCTAGAGTGAATGGTGAAAATAAACCCGAACCCTATCATTGTCCAAAATGCAAGACCCAATATTGGAATGAACCAAGAGAGAAGGACATGGGATGGTTTTACTGGTGTAGATTAAAAAGGGCTGGTAAACCATTGCCAGCCCATTATGCTGACAATAAAGAGTTTATCGAGGACTGTGAAAAACTTTGGGACGATTCCAATGACAAACGGCCGGAAGGCAGGGCTCCAAATCATTCGTAACACAGTTCTGGGTGAGTCGTCTGAGCAATCTTCTTGAACGTTCCTAACGATAGGTAAATAGCGGGTCCCGCTATTTTCCCTTTAGAGAAACTCCCGTTTTTTTTTCGGGAGTACGTTATCTTTTTTGGCTTGTTGCAGTGCCTTCCTCTCTTCTTGGATCTTGTGAAGCTCATTGGCAAGAAATGCTTTATCATATACGCTTAACTGCCTGCTTGTTATCTCTAGATTGATAGTCATTTTAATTAACATGAGAACATCCACGAAGATGACAGTCATCACATAGGTGAATCGTTTGACGAGTAGCATCATCAAGAGGTCGCCATCCTAAAACCTTGTCGCATTCCGTACAATGGAATCTAATGTATCGAGGTATCTTAGGCTCAGTCATTTCTTCTTAGATTCTAATGTATATTGTTCTCTGTCCTTAA
>JBOGPP010000079.1:0-15471 GCA_050748485.1 Nitrososphaeraceae archaeon
TTTGGAGCCGCTTTCGTAGGCTTTATAATTGCAATAGCTGTGCTGATAGTAGGAATACAAATGGTTGTAGCTGGGATAACCGGAAGAAGGATGAGAATGTTACCTACCTCAGGACGGTCATGATTACAAGTCATTGACAATCCCCGTCCATCTATTGTAGTAAGATAACAAGATTTGGGTCTGATATAGCCATTGATGCTTATAGGATAACTCCAACTTCTCTGGAATATCACCTCCCGCCAGTAACTTTTGTTTCTTAGATTATATCCTCAAAGCCTTTATTGTCACCCTTGCTGATAGAAAACCTAGTCATCTGAACTTAAGGTATCAAGTAAAATATGGCCTTATCTATCTATTGCAGGCAAGATGATTGATGCTTCAATTCCTTTGGCCCGATCACAATTTATCAAGTTCATATTCATGTGTTTAGGTTGATCAACAAGCATATTTCATAGTTCAGACTAGAGATGGTATCACATGCAGATCATCCATACCTGAATTATTCATTCGGTCTTCTCCTGAATGTCCAATAAATTGAACTCTTTCAAGAAATCGGTCATGACATCCTTCGAAATATCTTCAACCCTAACTTCCCCTGCCATAACTTTTTTCAAGCTATTTACTATTCGAAAGAATCGTTCTACTGTCATGACCAACCCATAATAATCACGAACTCTCTCTAGTGTTGTTTCATAATGTTTATTAATACCTGACGCAGTTGCATCTGAAATAAGAATTACATCATATCCGATATTAAAGGCGTCTCGCAATGACGTTTCTACGCATATTGATGTATCGACTCCGCAAATAATTAGGGTATTTATTCCCTCGCTCTGTAGCCAGACCCTTAATTCAGTATCTTGAAAGGCAGAGTCTCTCCGTTTAATAACGACGTGATCAGAATCTACTGGCTTGATTTCATCAATGGTTTTCGCGTCCCATGTTCCCCTTACACATATGGGTACTTTCAGTCGTTCCTCTCGCGTCACTGGGAGTAGCCTGTGAACTCGAGTTAAGAGATCTATTCCACTGGGTTCTCTAATGGCTTCAGTAAAAAAAACAGGAATTAGATTTGCTCTACAAAAATCTAGCAGCTCCTTGGTTTTGGGTATAATTTTTCTATACTCTTCGGTATTCATATCAAGCTGATCGTAGGATCCTCCTTTACTAACAAATCCGTTTTGCATATCTACTACCAATAATCCAAAATTAAATGCATATTTACCAAGTTGAACTTCGAACATTTGAAGAAAATTCTCTTGAGGTGTTTATAAGGATACTGTAGCGCAGGCGGACAGATCCAATTCAATTAAAGAATCTCATCATGTTTAGTTTATTATATCTAGTCAGGATCGCAGCGCAATTAGTGTCGTAACGAAAACCAGCCTAATTTAAGGGCAATAAGGATATTTGAGTTCTGATACTCGCGTGATTCATTCGTTATTCAAATTGAACGTTTAGAGTGTATTCCACAAGCTCACAACTCGATGCTTACATCTGTTTCACATCAGCAGTATTCAATGCCTTTACAGCAGGCCCACGCATAAGCATTACAAGTATCGTAGCCACAATTGCCAAGACAAGACCCACAATGAAAACAATATTAAAAGCAGTAGGACTTGGGTACTGGCTAGTAGTACCGTCCACCTCAATTGGTATCAGAATGGACGATATGATTACAGTTGCCATTACAGGGCCTATAGCTCCACCAATTATTCTCATATCGCTGGTTGCCGCAGAGGATATACCTGTTAACTCTCTTGGGGTTAGAGCTATTATAATATTGATCAGTGTGACAGGTAAAAGCGCAGCCCCAATTCCAAAGATGAAGAGTGACGCTGTGACATCTGCCGAGGTGTTATGGAATATAGTAACGAGCAAAAAGGATATTGACATGATCACCATACTTGGAATGAGCAGTATCGTATTGAGTTTGTGTTTCTTTGCTAGTAACAATCCGAAGACTGGACCAAATATCAATACCGCCAAGGATAAAGGCAGCTGTAATAACCCTACCAGGTCTGCATCCAGTCCAAGGCCGGACCCCTGAGGAGCAGCACCTAATTGTGGTATCGCCGTTATGATGATATACTGTATGATACCAAACATTAGCATTGCTATATTTCCTACAAATATTGGTGGCTGAAGAAGCAGCTTCAGAGGCACTAGGGGAGATTTAGCTCTTTTCTCTACTAGAACGAATATTACAAGTGAGATAGCACCGATTACTAGCGGAATTGCAAATCCTAATGGATTTTCTGAGAGAGAGCCACTATTAGTTATCGCCACTAGAAAAGATACTAGTGAGACAGTCATCGTGACTATTCCTTTGATATCCAAAGCTATCTTGCCCTTCTTTTTAGCTAACCCATCCTTGTCTGCACCTTCCATTCTTCCACCATTAGTATGGTTCCCGTTAGGTGGAACATGCTCCAATATCTTGGCAGTTTCATCTACTGGCAGAGCTCGCCAGCACATAAAGAGTAGTAAGGCTGCAATGGGGGCGCACATAAAGAATATCGATTGCCAGCCAATAGAGGCTACTATGATTGGTCCTAATACTACACCTATGGCCATTCCTCCAGAATATGCAGAAGTTACAATACTCTGACCAATTGAGAACTTTCCTCTTGGAAACTGATCTCTTATTATTTTTAGGGCTATTGGTGTGTTAGCAATAGCTATGCCCTGAATCGCCCTTATAGTCAGTAATGTGTAAATATCTTGAGAGAATCCTGCAACCGCAGTAGCAGCAGCATATATCAACATCATTAGTAACAACATCTTTTTTGCCCCAAAAATGTCACTGAATCTTCCGATGAGTATAGTCATAACAGCTCCTGAGATCATGTAAACAGACATGACCCATGATGCAAGGGCCTGATCCACACCAAAATCGTCAGCTATAACTGGAATAGCCGGTGATAGAGAAGTATGTAAAAACAGGATCAGCAGTGTAGTCCCAGTTAGTATTATCGCTGACTTCCACGCCGCGAAAGAAATCTCCTCAGATTTGATGGCAGTACTGCTATCATGTGCTGTTGATATATCGCCGGTTAAGGATGTATAATATATTAACCTTATGTCAAGGCTCCTGGCTTAGGAGATACTTATATAGGACCTGTTGATGCTGTGGTACGAGAAGAACAAAAATAATGCAAATTGTGAGGATTCCTCCTTGGTTGCGAATGCTCCAGATTGTACTGGGTTCGATTTCTGTTTTGTTAGCTGCAATTATCTTGTTTGTTCCAGGCTCGTCTATTTCAACGACTGTGCTCCTCTTGTCGCTCATTTTGCTAATCATAGGAATTGAAAGAATCTGCTTCGGAGTGGTTAGAACACCTGCAACGACAGCAACAACTACGACAACTGCAGTAGGTCCATCAAAGTACAAATTTTCGAGAATCGCCAATATTGCACTAGGCCTATTAATTATTGCCCTATCAATAGTGCTTATGGAGTTTCCAGTATTCAGTGTAGCTCTAATGATCGTTCTAGCTGCCATCGCCCTTTTAGTTATCGGAATTTCGCGTATAATACATGCATTGAGGGAAGATGATGGCCATCTGGCCACAAGGAAATACCTTAGTGTAGGTGTCGGAATTCTTTGTATTGTGGTATCCATTCTAATAATTGTAAATCCAACTACTTTCGGCTTGATGCTTCTGGTCTTCATGCTCTCTATTACGCTTATAATAGTCGGGATTAGCATGATAGCGAGAGGAGTTAAAGGCGGAGGTAGTTTTGAGAAGAAAATTGTGTAAGATTTTCAGATACCATTCTTTATGTTGGGGTAGTGATTCTCAACTGTATTCCGGTTGGCGAATTATCTGTCTTAGCCACGATCGCCTACTAGATATAATTATACTTTATTGCACGCATGCATAATACAAGTAACGTAAGCTTCCTAAATGTGAAAAAAAAGCTCCTGGAGATTACTTCACTGAATTAACTAGAATACTAGGGAAAGTACTCGATGAGTGCTCATCTCACAGGGCAGAGGTTGTGATGGAATGGCTAGTAGACAGGTGCGTTATATGCATTCGACAAAAAAATTGAATCTAACACATACACAAGCACCCGTTTATAATATACCGCTAGCATTGCTGAATCCTTTCATTCAAATCGTCCAAGTGGAGTCAATGATGAGAAAATTCCACTAACTTCTTTAGGAAGCTTACTAGCTTGTACATCATTTCTTTCTGCAATAACTAGAGTGCTACTATCATTCATCTTAGATAATTTCCAGTATAACAGTTGGTCATCAACATCCCATTCTACAGACTCTTTAGTAGTTGACGTTGACCACAAATAGAATCCCTTTGGATAGTGAGTATTTCTAGGCACATATATCACGGTTGGCTCGTCTGTTTCTATTACATTACCTTCAAGCATCAGTGAAAAGTATTTGTTTTTGGTATCAAATGAAAGAAATGTTGGTTTAGCAGAACTCAGCAAAGGATATGGTCTGGTCGCAAGGTCTAGATGTCTTGGTTTTCTTTGTGGGCCTAGTAGTGAAAAATTCTCGAGATTCCAATTATCCTTCCCATCCTTGGTGTTATAGAGGTCATAATTCCAGTAGGTAGAATTTAACAACTGAGATTCAACTTGAATGTATTGTAGATTAATGTATGGCCCAATCTGTTCCGACTCTTGCGTTCCACCGAATTCTGTTAGAAATGGAATCAGATCTCTTTCATATCCTGCAGAAACAATCCTTTCGAATACATCAGGCCAATCCTGCTTGTATTTTGATATATTGTCGGGGATCATGCCAAAGGATGACATTATAGCGCGAGGATCATAATAATGAAATGAAAATACTCCTCTTTCCAAAAATTCAGGCGGCCAATCAGATTTCCCAGGAAGATATGTATTTATCTCCTTGGGAGGATCCATGAGTCCTTTCTTTGTATATGTTCCTTCATCTAAAGGCGAGCGTATCATTTCCATATCACCGATGCGCAGAAATCTTCTTAGATCGAATTTCTTTGCCTTATCCCAGCCGGTCAATTTCTTGTTCATCTCTTCTGAAGAAAATGCAGTCCAATCAACGCGTGGCTCAACGAACACAAAGATCTTGTCATCATGCTTCCTTATTTCATGGAACACATTCAGATAATACTCCTTCAATAGCTTTGATTCGAATTCAAGTTTGTCAATCCCTGCAGGGTGCGGCTCATTGAATAGATCGACACCAAAGATGGCAGGGTGGCCTTCTCCTCCCTTTGCGTTCTTGAAGAATTTAATTGTCTGTCCTATGGTTTTTTCAAGATGAGTTCTTACCGGATAATGAGAAAGCCCCATCTCATCATTAGTCAAATCGTTATGATAAAATGAAAATAGCGTGTTCTTGACGAGTTTATTTAGTTGGTATGACATGGCCCATAGCCTATTATTTTTCACCGGCTTATCTGGTCTCTTGACTTCGTTATCAAAGGCGAGAGCCCAATCAGGAAATCCATCTCCACCACATAGCTCATGAACGATATCCTGATGGAAATCAAGTAGGACCAGGAGATTGCGAGAGTAAAGTTCATCAATGATCTGTTGTACGAGTCTCAGGTACTCTTCTCCCTCTGGTAGAATCTGATCAAGGTCTGAATTAGGCGTGGGCTCTATGGCTTTCCAAGAGAGAACAAATCTAACCGCATTAAACCCAGATTCTTTTAAGAGGTCAAGTTCCCTGGTTACAGACTCGATTTCACTCGTAAGCTCATTTGCAGATATCGTCTTAGCATTAAGAGGGGAGATGGGAAGGTAAGGAGGAAGCTTGCTTCTCGAGCCAAAGTTCACGCCTCTGAACATGACATATCTTCCGAAAGAATCCCGAAACCAATTATCCTTCTTATAAAGGGTACGAGAATTTAGTATATTTTTCTTATCCATGCGGCTACTGAAGTAGTAAATTGCAGGAGTTAGATATAAATTTCGATCAAAGTGATTTTTATCAGAGCGACTTTCATTTACCCTAGAATGTTGTAACAGACAAGTTAGATGTTGGGAGGTAAGCAATAAGTTTTTTTATCTAACCTCAGTAAATGAAATTAAGTGTATTTGAATAAGAAGGCCTGAAGCTTCGCATGATCGGTCACCTTACAAATGTAAATAATACTACTTTGAATTGGAAGGGCAGTAGTAATCCCCATCAACATTGCATTATTCTCAATATGGTCACTACTGTTGCTGAAGTGCCTATTCTTATTATTAGTGATATCATACGTTCTTTACGTTGTTCTCTGATTATTTCATTTAAGTTGTATTTTGAATTTATTAATGGACAGGAACATAAACGACAAGACATGAAGATGAGATTATGTGGGCTTGTTATATGAATAATGATAGTGCTGCCCCCGATATTACTCAAATCAATGAGTTCACGAACAGTAGCAGCTGCCAGTCAGATTCATGGAGTAACAAGAGGATCGTAATTCACGTTGATCTAAATTCATTTTATCCATCATGCGAAGAGTTACGTTTGCCGTTGTTAATGGGTAAGCCACATGCGGTAATTATGACGCATGAAGAGCAAGGCCGAATCACAAAAGGTGTGGTAGCTTCATGTTCCTACGAAGCTAAGAAACTGGGAGTAAAATCTGCTATGCCCTTAACCTCTGCATTAAAAGCTTGTCCCGACCTTATCCTTAACCGAGTTGATATCCCGTACTACTTATCGATCTCCGAGAAAGTAATGAACATTTTGCACGATTACTCTGATATTTTGGAACAGACTAGTATTGATGAAGCCTACCTAGACTGTTCGAACAAGATCCATGCTCTAACTATACACAAGGATCAAGCGACAGATGCTAATGATTCGTCTCTAACAACTCGACCCTCAATGACAGAAAGTAATGCAATTAACAATTTGAGTTATTCACATCTAATCGAGGATTTTGCAATATCGATCAAAAATAAGATAAAGAAAGAGTGTGGTCTTTTAGCATCTGTTGGGGTAGCATCTACTAAATCGATTGCAAAGATTGCTTCAGACTTCAGAAAGCCCGATGGATTAACGATTGTTCTTCCCACAGAAATTCCTAATTTCCTTCAAAACCTCGAAGTAGAGAGAATTTCAGGTATTGGAACAATAACTAAAAGATCATTAAAACTGATGGGCATTGAAACGATCGGACAACTCGCAACAACAGACGTCCAAATCCTGGTACAGCGATTCGGTAATAAGTATGGGATACGTATGTGGAAGATCGCAAAAGGCCTAGACGAGGATCCGGTACAACCTAGAGGTGAACATATTTCTTTGAGTGCCGAATACACATTACCTGCTATTACAAATGATCAAGAAATACTACTTGCTCATTTCAACCCCTTAACCGATGAACTATTTAGAAGGATACAAAGAAAAGGGTACCGATTCCGAACAGTAGGTATTAAACTGGTACACGCAGATTTTGTAGTTGAAACAAGAGAGAGATCATATTTACGCCATCAAGAGACTAGACAAAGCATTAGCAATGCTATACCCGGCCTTCTACAAAAGTTCTATCCCACAACTCCAGAAAAACAAGAAATGCAAGTTGTTACTGACATAATGGAGGAAATGCCTTCAAATTGCAGTACTGATCTTTTCATTAACGTTCCAGTTAGGAAGATAGGCATAAGGATATCAAATCTGATACTAAAGAGAGGATCGGGCTTGGAGGAAGGCCAATCAAGTATGCTTGATTATCTTTAAACTTTATTAACGTGATCTAGGTACCAAAACCAGTAAGAATTTTAGGAGAGCCCCAACTCATATCCCTGTTATCTCAGGTTTCTTCAGTTCAATCACGACTTTATCACCTACCTTAAGGCCCAAATCTTCATACTCCCTCATACTCAATTTGAAAGTTGGTGCATCGGCGACTCCCATTCCACTCCCAAGAACGTTTGACATAGCTTTGGGTAAGTTTTTCATTAAATCTTCTGGAGAGGAAAAGGTCATTGCCTTAACTCCGAATGGGCTCATTGGTTGTTGTCTTTCCCCCGACGTCTGGTCCATAAAGCTCACATGAACGTAGGGCGTCCCATCGTGAGATGCTTCTATTCTTGATACGATAAATTCTTTAATCATTTAACTATAGTACAAGAAGAAAGAATAACTTATAAGCCTTGACACTTGTGGAAAATATAATTTGGAGGCAATCTGGAAATTTACATTTTTGATGGATTTTGCAATAAGGGGGAGCAATCTATTTGTTAGTTAGTTAATTATACCCGAGTACCACCGCTATTTAGAATGAATTTTATCATTGTATTTTCCTTCTAAATTCGACATTAACAACGTTTCTTAATTACCCCACTAGTAGTAAATGTGTTATATTGCGTCATTGTATTTTTTCCCGAATATTCTCCATTTTCTTGTTTTCTGATCTTAATTGCTCTCCTTACGGCTGCCGGACCCAATCAGAATTTCGACTATTATACGGAGAAAACCTTGAATACATATCTGAATAGTGGATATGTTCTGTTTTATTATAATCAACATTATTTGGATCTTATGGACCAAAAATTATTCAATGACTATTTCTTTACTATTTAAAATACATATGTATTTCCTATCCATAATTTAGATCCTTGCTTCCTTTCCTGTACTAGAATCTGACCTTCTGACTATTTCAAGTAGTTGACTTTTACCTATGTTAGATGAAACTATGCAATACGTTTCATTGCTTGATATAATGGGCCTCATTTCTATGACCACTCAATATTGTGTATATAGTCATAAATAATCCAGGGAATCTTATCTGCCGATTTACATATCAAGCTATAACATTATCTCCTTTACCTTAACCTAATCCTATTCATGCCATGAATACTCACATTGTATGTTTCATTGGAAGACGAGATTATTTTTGGTTTCTAAATCCAATACTTGTCTTCATGACGATAGCCATCTCTCAGAAAGTCAGATTTCACGATTATTGTGACTGAAAAGACATTATAGTAAATAGCTACTCACATTTCATATATTGGTAAGTGGAAGCTTTATCCATGAACTCAGCATTTAAGCTAATGGTAGCTATGCTTACCATATTAGCTGCTGGGGGGGCTTGGCAGTGATCTCCTCAAATTATTCGCCTGGCTTCGCAAGCAACCTCGAGATAGCTGGAATATACTCCGCCTCGCTCGCTGGCGACGGAGATTCCTAAAGTAAATAGAGATGCAACCGGGGAAGCTCTATTGGAATCGAACGCGCAAGCAGCTGCATTGGGTGATTCAGCTGCCACAGCATCATCAGGCAGTGACATTTCATTTAAAATAGACGTCCAAACATATCGAGGATATTTCTTGTGCTCATATCCATAAGGGAGGGAGCGATGAAAACGGTCCAATAATCGCTTCGTTATTCAAGCCTCAAACACCAACCGGAAAATAAACGGAGGATTGGTGAACGGAACGTTAAGTACAGAAAATTTCGAAGGTCCACTAGTAGGTAAGCAAATTTCTGAGCTACTCGATCTTTTCGACATGGGCGAAGCCTATGTCAACATTCATACAGCTGCTAATCCTGACGGCGAAATTAGGGGAACAATTCAACAAGGTTAACTGGTGTCTAATACATCAAATTTGCAGATCTCTCTCGTCTGATGATGAATAGTTCAAATAAGTAAAATTGTAGTATATGGTCCATCCGATCGGGTTAGAGAAGAGTATCTAACTCACACAGAATGTACTCGTCATGGAAATAAACATTTTTAAGTTGATCGCTAGAGCAGCAGACGTGTCGCCTCATGACTGAAGCACGGTTTGACTTAATTTACTCTAACTCGTCATTGCCTGGCTCTAAGTTCCCTATCCTTATCTGTGGCTTCCCTGGAAGTGGATATGTTGGTAAACTTGCAATAGATCATTTAATTCATGAATTGAATGCATCACATTTAGTAGATATTTACTCAAACACGTTCCCTCCGCAAGTTATGATTAAGCCAGATGGAACAGTAGATCTTATCAAAAACGCAATGTTCTATCACGAATCCCCCACCTCACCGTCTTTGAACATGATGTTCTTGACTGGAGACTCACAACCTTCTAATCCTGATGCAGAGTACCTGTTAGCTGAAACAATTCTCGAAATTGCATCTAAATTCTCTGTTGTACACGTATACGCTTTGGCAGCTTATATCACTGGAGTCTTTGTCCAAAAACCACGAGTATTTTGTACTGCTTCTGATATGGAAAGTCTTAGAAGTATCAATACACCAGATATTGCTGTTATGGATGGTGGAGCAATAACGGGGATGAATGGACTAATAATAGGATTGGCCAAATTGAAAGGAATGAGAGGTACGTGTCTGTTAGGCGAAACCTCAGGGTATGTTGTTGATGCAAAAGCATCAAGGTCAATATTGGAAGTCTTGACTACGAGACTTGGTTTAGAAATTAGCATGGATGCTCTGGATGCGAGGGCGAAAGACACAGAAATGTTGATAAGAACTATTGAACAGCAGATGGGACAGACTTCCGGTGGAAGGCTTGAAGGGCGAGAGCAAACCACACAAAGCGATCCTCGTAACACAGGGTATATCAGTTGAAGGCGATTTGTTGCGGAATGCTCTCTTATGGCATCGGCATATGGGTGAATTGCTATGCCTTTCTAAGCTTACCATAACGCCCTATGTTCAGGCTATTATCTCCCCTAAAAGCTTGGGTGTAACCATTCTCAATAGCGACCGTATCACCCTCTTGAACCATATCTATTTGATCGTCCCAAAGTGACAACTTTATGCTTCCGCTATCATCTGTTATAACCGCATCTGCTACTCGTGCAGTGCCTCCGGCCCTTAGGTTTACGGTCCTCGGTTCTGCTATGCTTTCTATCTTTCCTTCTACACTCACACCCCTTATGCCAGGCGTTAGTTCAGTTATCTTCATTTCTTTAATTAGCTGTTGTTCATCCAAAATAAATATTACGTCTGGGATCATTGTAATCTGTGCGAAGCTTGAATTAGATTAAATTTTTATCAAGGTACCATCCCAGTATAATGGAAACAAAACCCGATGCTTCAAATAACGTCTGGAGGAGGGGTAGCGAAGCCTGGTCAACCGCGCAGGACTCAAGATTACACGATTTAGATGGGTGATCCCGTCCCTAAGGGGTTCGTGGGTTCGAATCCCACCCCCTCCAATCCTTCAAGCGGTTGTAATTCATTTTCACTTCGCTGATTCTTTCTTGACACAACCCTGAATACTAGGTTTATCGCATAGAAAGGAATGAAAACAAGGTCCTTCAGATTCCATAATAGACAAGGATCTTCATCTGTCGGTATTTATGCTCGTCTATTTTCCTTTCAGAAAGGGGAAGTGCCTTCACTTGTCTATGACGTAGAAGTCGTAGATTGGTGTTCCCTCGTTTCGGTTGTTTCTAAATGTATACTCTATAATCGAATAAAAAGCTGGAAATGTTTCTATGAGGCCTATAATCGGGCATAAGAATAGGGTTTGAAAGTGAAAGAGAATTTTTTTCGATAATGATATCTGGCTGAATCGAAGATTTTGAAACAAGCCGAGCTGGTACGAGAACAACCAAATAAGTGATGAAAACAGAAGGAGTATTCCTGTAGCGAACTCAATTGGTCCTGCAGTAGTCCAATTATGTAATACAGAATTTGAATAAAATTGCTGGAATGCCACGTTGAGATTATCCATAAAAGAGCTCACGATAATATCATTTGCAATGCCGTTGCCAGTGCCAACACCACTAAAAGACAGAAACGATAGTACTATTGGCAGGTTTACATAAATGGAGACAATTGTTGATATAACACCAGCAGCAAACCCCAAGAAATATGTCATAAGCTTATATGAAAGCTTGAATCTGTGAATAGTTGAAAATTTGTCAACATTTTGAAGACTTCCTAGAACCCATCTTCTTCTCTGCATAAAGTGGTCCTTCATGTTAAGAGGAGGTTGTTCAAGCAATACTCCACCATGCCAACCCATAGAATTTGAACCATATTTTTCATATACTAGGTAGCCGAATAATTGATCCTCAGCTAGTGTGGGACCAAAATTCCAGCCAATGTTATCCTCCACATCAGATCGTACGAGGAGGTTACTACCATGCATATGTAACGGTGGAGTCTTGATAACTACTTTGTTGGTCATTTGCGAGACACAATCGTAGCATGTGAACGGTCGAATCGACTCAGCTAGTGCGGTTAGAACATTGGCACTTTCAAATTTAAGCGGATAGAAAATAGGCCCCTCAGACGCCACCCCTTTTCCATCCCGGATGAACTTTAAGAGGGACAAAATTGTTTGAGTTGTAACAAAGCTTTCATCATCCATGTGATAGATCCAGATCTGCTTCTTGTTTTCATCCCGGGATCTTCTATGAAGCAGAGCGTATTGAAGTGCTCTTCCTTTCTTGATTGCAGACGTTTTGAACGATTTAGGTACAAATACTACCTCGCAACCGTATCCATCAAGTTCTGAATTATCGGTAGGGTCATCAGTTATGATTGATATCTTAAATCTGTGATACTCTACTTTCCTGCAGGATTCGAGTATCGATTGTATTCCTCTCTTGACTACCGGGGTTTTTGTTGCAGATCTTGTAGTTATCTGAAATATGATCTTTGGATCATTTCTGATTCTCGTAAGGTCAGATGTTATGAACACTCTGTTGTTAGTTATAAACCTCAAGACAGCAAGGACGGCAATTGGAATATTGACTAACCATAGAAAGGTTAACAGTCCTGCTAAAACAGTCTCTTGCAAGTCTGCATCTCATATAATCTATAAGCAATAAGAGTACATCTTTTCTAGAATTGTCTTGCATTAATTTCAATAAGAGCATTTAGTTCAATAACAAGTTTGGATATCTAAGTTCTGCCTAAATACGATAAGAGAGTCTTAATATTATATACTATCTGTTAGCTATTTCTGATTTCTAGAAAAAGTATGATTAAAAACCGTTAGAGCTTTTTTCGAATGGAGCCTTGTGATACTTTGGTGCCGTCTGAAAGTAAATTAAATGACAATGTGGATGCCGCTTTTTGCAATCAGTGCCAAAGCTACACAGTCATCTTTGATATGGTTTCAAACGAGTTTGTTTGTAGCTCATGTGGTTGTGTCGTTGCAGACGAACTCTTAAGTTCCGATCATTCAGGAAGTTTTCTATCTCGAACAGGTTATAGCGACAGGGCAAGGACAGGAATGCCGGAATCTCTAGCGGTGCATCATAAAGGCTTATCCACATTAATTGGAATAGGTGATACAGATGCGCGGGGCAAGGCACTAGAGCCATCACAAAAGGTGAAAATGCAGAGGCTTAGGACTTGGAACAATAGATCTCAATTAAATGATTCGATTTCTAGAAACCTCGAAAAGGCACTGAAATTCTTGAATAATTTTGGTGATAAACTTTATTTAAGCCAAGCTGTAATCGAAAGTGCGGCATACATATATAGGAAAGCTGCCGTGAAGAAGCTCGCAAAGGGAAGATCTACCCTTGGACTTGTAGGAGCAGCGCTCTATGCAGCATGCCGAGAAACAGCTACGCCTAAGACCATATCAGATATCGCAACAGTTTGCAATCTTCCAACGAAAGACGTTATGACTCATTACAAACTCATATTGAAGGAATTATCACTACAAGTGCCAGTTCTACATGGACCAGACTACGTTACTCTAATTGCAAATAGACTAAGTCTTTCCGAAAGAACAAAGAGAGAAGCCTTGCGTATCTACTCAGACGTTCAACAGAATCGGATATCTATCGGCAAGAACCCAAGAGCCCTTGCAGGGGCAGTTATTTATCTTGCTTCTCAGAATTGCAATGAATTTCTGCGTCAGGTTGAAATATGCCAAGTCGCCGATATATCAACAGTATCTCTGAGGAAGCGCTGCAAAGAAATTAAGGTCACGCTCAGTATTTAACGATTCTACTCACAAATAATGCATATGCTGCCGGAGATCATCCCCGCTCTTTAGGCGAATCATTTCGTCAGAAACAATATCCAAATAGGCTGCCTTTGACATTGGATATGACTCTTTACAGGAAAAAATTGTAAAGACCAATCCTTGATGATCTATTTTGTATCCTTCACACGGCTCATGGCCCCTCAAGATCACCTTGGCATTAATTCTTCTCAACCAACTACTGCTTACTGACCGACCAAAATGTTTACCAATGCCTCTTCTGGACCGTTCAAAATCCCCGTTGTCGAAGATAGAATCTCGTGGATCGTTCCAGAGGATTTCTTCCATCGTTTCGGTCGTCATATGGTCAGCCTGAGCGTTAGCCAAAGTTTCTATAGCCTTCGGCCTATCTTGGGGAACTTGAGCCGGTACACCACCATGCACGATAATAAAACAATTCTCAATCACCACAGATAAACATAGAGCATGAAAGAGCGGCAAAATCTTTTGATAATACAGAGACATCGATTGATCGTGGCCGAACAAATCCATAATTCTATAGGGGAAATCATGCGAAGGAAATGGGAATTCTGTAGGGGCCTCATGATTTCCACGCATTAGGATTACCGATTGGGGAAATCTGGCTTTAAGAAAACATACTGCATACAAAACTTCTGGAGACCTTCGACCCCTATCAATATAGTCACCCAAGAAGATAAGTTTGTTACGATCGTCTAACAAATACCGTTCATAGCCTATCCTGGACAAGATAGTGTTTAGAACACCATAATCACCATGGATGTCTCCGACCACTACTAACCTCTCAGGAATGTCTAACTTGATCAACGACCCAAGTATCTTGCCTCCTGAGATTTGTCCAGCTGCATTTTGGTTCTTCAGAATTCTAGTGCTGGCATCTATTGTGTTACAGAAATCTATTAGAGGGAGATCCTCACCAATTTCTTCTAGACCCCTTACCAATTATCGTATTGAAGCGTCTTGCCAGTTGACCAATAAAAATATTGCTGATATTTCAGTGGGTATCTAGTTGACATTAGTCTTTAATGGGATCAAATCTGTTACGATCAAGAGTGGAGACCTGCGTCCAATTTGAAGGTTTAACCTTTGAATTCCGTTATTGTTTGCGTCGATAGAATTGACAGAATTGACGCAATAAAGAAGCAAATCCTGTAGAGAATGACCTCCATTCATAATTAAAAGGCACATGCCTGAACGCTAGATCACACTTCCCACAAAATTTCGTTCCAATCACTTGACTCTAAGATACCGAGCTTTCGCATCGGAAAGCGGAGTATAAGGACAAATTTTTGAGCACGACAAACTAGTTAGTTGGCATGACAACTGGAGAGTTATCGGCCCCTTGAAAATATACAGAAAATGAAGCTGTTTTAGATGACCTCTATACCAAAACTTGAAGATTTATACGTGGAATTCCATTTACTTTGTTCGTACTCAGCCCGAAGATAGGTCCCACCGGTGAAACAGGTCGTAAGAATAGGCTACCGTTAATTAGATTGACATCAAATTTCAAATCTGCCTGAGCTTCTATAGGAGGATAGATCGCTTCTCTAGTTGTACCCACAA
>JBOGPP010000080.1:0-23507 GCA_050748485.1 Nitrososphaeraceae archaeon
TACTGCGAATTATGCAAAGAAGCATTGAATTTTAAATGCTCTTCCTGTGGATTTGTCACAGAAGTGAAGGTTCATGTTGACTGTGTAAATGCAAACTCCCTTGTAACAGAAGATGAATCGGTTGATAAAGAAGCCTCCAAGAATATAGCACCTAAACCTCAAGACCCAGTACAACAGGACACGGTATCATCAAATGAATCAGCTCCGACTGAGAATGTCAAGGTAATTGATAAGGAGATTAACAATGAAAAAAACATCTATCGTTCTGAAAACTATCCCTTGTATACAGTTTCAGATATTATTGGAAACTCATTGTATTCATTTGCCAAATTAGGCGTAGACATCCTATCGTTGTCTAGTAGACTATCTTCCGTGTATTATGAGCAGTGTTTGCAGTATGAAAAAATGTGGAGCTATTATTGGGCTGAGACCTACAAATCGTTCAATGCCTTTTCTCACAGAAGTGATGAATCTCCTAAGACGGATGCAATTTAATGGAATGACAATTCCCAAAAGTAAACGCTCGAGAGACCGGGAACAATAATGGATGGACAAACGGATATTGAGCCCGAACGAAACTCAATCCATACAATCGTTGTAAAGAAAGTTGACCCTAATAATGGACATTGGCTCATCACTGCATTTCAAAACACAAGAGTGCAGTATCTTGGAAGACCTCATGAAACCCAAAGACTAACTGAAGAGTTGGGCCATGAATTGGAACGATGATAATAAGATAATTTCCGTGCACTTGCAGATTTTTTCGGACCAGCTTAGTTTCTTATCAAGTAAAACATTGCATAGTCCTGTGGGGCAATTCAATTCCTTCAAGAGTATCGGTAACAAATCTATCGATCATTTGAAGTAAGGATGTGTCCATTTTACATAATATATTAACTTGTCTTACAAATAAGGAATAACAGAAATAAGAATTACAGATTGATGACTATTAGATATTGTAAAAGGGCCAGTACAAGTGATACTGTACAGAAAAATAAATCTCTGGCCGCTGTGAACGCTAAGAAGAAGGTGTCATCATGCGTTTAATCATATAACGATTCTATTTGTAGTATCTGATACAACCTAAGCTATACATACTGCGTGGGGATGTGACCTAAAAAATATTGTTTGCGTTCCCCTCTATTAACGGCTACCGCACTATTATAACTATACTTTCACTCCCTTACATATTTATAAATTGTAATGCCTGTACTACTTCATGAGCAAAATCAAAACCGAACGGCAACCCTGTCATGAAGGAAATTATCCGCTACAACAAGTTTGGATGACGCGATGGCAATTTGGATGCCAATCTCTTATATGTACTTGTAAATAAACAGGAAATGAAATCTCTACCGAATGTCTGACAAACCCATGAGTGCGTTCAGTTTCAAATCCATGTACTTTATTTTGAAATTTCGGGATGCATTCCTTCAACCCAGGAAGATTCTAAACAAGATAGAAGGTATTAGAAACGGTGTATCAGTTCTAGACTATGGATGTGGACCCGGTAGCTTCACAATGGCAGCTGCGGAGATGGTAGGCAAAAATGGAACGGTCATTGCAGCAGATATTCATCCACTGGCGATAAAGCAGATACAGAAATCTGCATTAAAGAGAGGACTTAAGAATATTAAAATCATTCTAACTGGCGGCAACACAGGTCTGCCAGATTCAAGCATAGATATAATTTTACTATATTATGTGCTTCACGATTTCCATAACCCGTATGAGATCATAAGAGAGCTATATAGAGTACTTAAATCAGACGGCATTCTTACCGTGATTGATCATAAACTTAGAGACGAAGAGATTAATGCTTTATTAACTAAATCCTTTTCAGCGTTCGAATTTCGGAATAAGATCAATGGCAAAATTCTTGTGTTTGTCAAAACAACTGCAAACCAAGGCTAATCGGACAGCTACGAAATGCTCGATTACCAATTCTCTGGCATGAGCAACATCAATAAAGTATTAGTAAATGTTATATGTGCAGTCCCATAGAATAACAGATCATGCTCGAAGCAGAATCAAACTTGTCCTTATTCCTACATCCATTATTTTCACAAGTTATGTCTGATCTTGTTTATGGTATCTAAGATCCAATCAGTAGTAGTGAACACTACGGCATTTGAGTCAACTTGGTCCATGAGTATAGAGATAGAATTTACATAAGGAAAGATGTCCTATTGAAACTTTACGAATATGGTGAGCTTAATCAAAGTAAACTCATGAGCTATTGTGGCTTAAATAATGTTAAGCATAGGGAAATAATTGAAGAAATGGTCAGAAAGGAAATAATATTAAGAACAGAAGAAGCTTGGGGAAATAAGATAATAATAAAATACAGGGCGTCAGAGAAAGGAAGACAGATACTCAGAGAGATTCTGGAACCATATGAAGAGTTTTTTCCAAGGAGTGAAACTGACAGATAATAATAGTTTATGATACGATGATGTATAATGAATTAGGGAGGTATCAGGTAACAAAGTTACCGCATTTCTTATATTATGATGTAGGTGATATTCATTATGACTGACCCCGCTAAAGCAGACAAGATTGACAAAGGGGACATTTCGAGAGAAAATATCTTTCAGATAATGGATGGTATAATCACCCAGTTAAACAAGACCAAGAAGATGTTTATCATTATGATTCTGACCATCATGATCATTCCACCAATAGCATTTGCACTTACATTTGCACTATTTGGATCGCCGTTCCACTTTAGTGAAGATAGAGGGTTCGCTGAAGGTTTTGATGATGCTCCACATATTCCTCCTCAAGACGCTTTAGCTCGAATTATTCCAATTCTAGTATCTCTTGTATGGTTAGGGATAGGAATAAGACAATGGTTTGTGCTTTCAAAGTGGAGTAAAAAGTATGAGCGATATAAAGAATTGCAGAAGAGGATCGATGCAAAATTGGATTACGGTAACAATCATGTTGAAGACAAAAGAGAGGGACAATAAAGAAGATGGATGAAGTGGAACGTATGCGATTCTTCCAATTGTAGTCTATTTAGCATCTTCGATTATTTCTTTCTTCAGTTCAACAATTAAATCCTCTAATATTTGTATTAATTGCTTTCTTTGTTGATTGTTATTTGTATTCCAGTCTAATTTGCCAGCACGTTTGTGCGCTAATTTGTATTTGGTTCCCGTCATTGAAGTTGCGTAATTGTTTGCATCGAGTTTCCTGACATTTTGATGCGCAAGAATATACCAATGATATTCTGTTCCGACTGGAACGCCTGAACCTTCTGGGGCATCCCAAGCTCTCTTCTTATTGACAGCATATGTTAGTTCCCATTTATCAGGTGTTATCTTTTTCTCGTTCCAGATGCCTTTGTCATAATACCATTTGTGACTTCCTCCCACTTTCATACCGGTGTATTTTCTTCCATTGAATTCTTTGTATTCTTCATAAGCCCTAGATTCAACCCTTGCTTCTGCATCATGATTCGTTTGAATAATCTCATGGCCCATGCAAAATAGTGGTATGATTTAGAATATAATGTATGAATTACATCAAGTAGAGGGAGAGTGTATTTACGTCTTGAACCAATAAAATAAATAGGTTCACACGGGAGGTGCCACAAATCTACTATCTAGTAATACAATAAAACTGGGCTTCTTACTTGCTTGTAACAAAAAAATTCAATCATAATTGTCATCAATCTCCTTTAAATTCTACTTCCTCCAAAATATTCGGTCTTTAATCTGCTCAGTTCTCTTATGTTTCCATTAATTTGTAACTGATTTCTATGAATTCATCTAGTCAAGCACTTAACACTCGTTCGCCGGTCTTGTTCTCGCTTAGGAGACGTTGAGTAACCTATTGGCAATCATAACAACTTTTGTCCAAGTAGCATATCTGTATAAGCAAAATCCTTATTCATGATTGCTTCTACGTACTTTGGAAACACTGAACTATCTAAACAACTACCATGCATTGGATATACCATGCTTGGATTAAACTTGACAAGTCTTTCTGTAGTCCTTCGTACTGGCTGTTCGCTAGCAAATATGCCAACTGCTCGGTATAAATTAATCATACTTTCCGATAGATCATCAGATATAACGGCCTTATGATTATCTCCAGGTTGGATGAATAAATCCGATGTAAACAATGACCTTGTTGTTTCTTCGAATATCATCATACTGTCCCAGTGATGAACATGAGGGGTCATAATGAATCGTAGAGACTTGTTACCTGTCTTTAGAGTTTCATTATCCCAAAATGAAATGTGGTTCACAGGGACGTTGTACCATCCTGTTAGATTTAGCTTTGAACTTAAATCGCTACAAACGAGCCTTATTTTTGGAGCTTGAAGAAATTCCATTCCTCCCCACTCATCGCTTTCAAAATGGAGAAATGCTACATATGCGAGCTTTTCTAAAGGCATAACTTCTTTTACTCGGTCCTCAATCAGATGATAGCTACCTATGGGGCCAGTATGTATCAATATTGGATCCCTATCTGCGATAAGAAATTGATTGAATGTAATCCCATAATCGCTTGCAAATCCAGATATTCTGTATATGCCATCGTTTATTTCCGAAATGGCTGCAGTATCATATTTCGGGAAGTGAATGGTCTTGCTAATCTCCTGCATTATGGATAGAAAATACAATCGATCAATCGACTAGATAAGTCTTGTTATAATACCAATTTTGGTTAATATAATCAATCCATGCTTTACTAGAGTACTAGTGAGACTTAAATGTAAGGCTGCTTAAAAATGTTGAAACTCATTAAGATTATGCCTATGGATTTATTATATTCCTTTGTCCTTGCAGTATCCGGGTTTGCCATTGGGTTCGTAGGAGGAATGGTTGGACTAGTTTTAGGAGTCGTTAGATTTCCTGTAGTAATGAACATAGAGCCTTCATTAAGTATAACTGCAGGAACCAACCTCGGAGTAAGCACTCTTGGAGCAATCACAGCATCAATACGCCATTATCGACAAAGAAATATTCAACTTCGCACTTTTACGATTTTGGGTGCTACTGGGGCTGTAGGAGCATTTCTCGGTTCGTTCTTGACTGGTTATATTCCAGTAACTCTCTTGCTTACGGTGATCGGAGGGATTGTTCTGTATGAATCATTTGTGATGCTTAGAGGCTTTCGAGTAAATAACAAGAAACCATTTGATAATAACAAACACATAGGCCACGGCAAGGAAGTTAGCAGTGATGCTGTATCAGATAATTGCAAGAATAGAGAAGAGAATATACAAGTTCATACAGCGAAAAGGTTAATCATCTTAGAATCGGCTATCGGATTTGGAGTAGGAGTTCTTGGAGGTCTAGTAGGTCTTATTCTCGGAAGTATACGTATGCCTGCAATGATATCGATACTACGAATGGAGCCCAAGGTTGCGGTTGGAACGAACTTGGCAGCAGCGTCTGTAATGGGGGTATCTGGATTAATAGGACATATCATAAATAACAATATCGATTATTCCATTCTTGTCATAATGGGTTCTGGTGCTATGGTAGGCGGGTATCTAGGGGCTCGATATACCGACCGGTTCAGTGAGAGAACCCTCAAGCATATAATAGGGCTAGTATTGATTGTTGTAGCGTTTACTATGTTTTCCCAAGTATTTGAACTAGAGCTGATCTAGGAACACCTACGAGTAGTATTGTTACCTAGTTGCTGAGGCTCGTAATTTGAAACTGAGTAGACTCAGGATCGGAATAAATAAAATCAAATTATCAAAAAACGGAAATATTCCACACTCATATTGTTGTGCTATTACGACAAAATGAATTAGTGGTATGCTGAATACATTGGTTTTGCAGCAATTTTGTGGGCGATGAATTTGAACTACCATATCGACAGTTTATTTGGTGTCGTCCATGAAATTGATTGATTTATGCATACCATCACAAAATGGTTTGTTGTTAGAAGCTCCACATCTGCAAAGAGTATAATGTTCTTTTGAGGATCTATCTGCCCATTGTATATTGTCTCCAATTAAATCAACGCCTCCAGTTATGAGATATGGTCCATTCTTTGAAACTGTAATCATAGGATCTCTTTCTTTTTGGTCCTCATGTTCTGTTCCCTCAATGGAATAGCTCAGCGCACCTGAGGGACATTTTCTTATTGTTAGTATTATCTCTTCTGCAGTGGCGCCGTTAGGATCTATCCAAGGTTTGACATCAAGCCTAAATACTGACGATAAATTATTCACACATTCACCTGAATGGAAACATATTCGTCGGTTATCATGGATTATTATATTTTTGCCAGTATAACTTTTCTTTTTGTCCTTGGATATTTGGCCATTTTCTTGAATCACTTTATTATCACCTAAAAAACCGATTGTACCATGTGTACCATCGCAGAAGGGTAGTACAATACTTTTATGATCTTTAAATTAATGTGTACTGTGCTCTATGGTGTCCTGTCGAAATATATGCACAAGAATAGGTTCCAGTTTCGGATATTACAGCGTAGGAATAAAGTATTGCAGCAGATGTGAAGTATTTCTATTTCATGAGGGATATACCTGTCCGTGTTGTAAATGCCCTTTACGAACTTCACCAAATAATAAAAGAGGCAATGAAAAATTACGTACAAAACATGCAATACAATAAAGCAATTCAAATATCATTAAAAGCCTGAAGATCTTCCAGAGTCTGAAAATTGTGTTTACTTTTTTAGGTTATCAAGACCCAAACCGAAAATACTGATTTAGGAAATATCCTATTCCAAATAGAGCGAAAAATCCAGAAATGGCTAGTATAAATTTTAACAGTTCTCTTTGCATATTCTATGTTATACTCTCCCTTTGTTTTAAGTGTATTTTTTGTATCCCTTACCAGAATCGACGAGCACAACTCAAAATTGGGTCTAGAATAATTGTGATAAATACATTCATAATTTATACCAATAATCGGGTAAGAAATTTGCAAATATAATATGGATAGAGGGGTCACACACTCTGAGAAGTTTCTCTTGAATTATCTATAAATCAGACAGCAAATTACAATCAATAGTAGATAGAGTACTTAATAAGGAGAATATGTCATTGTGGTATATTCATGACTATGTATTGTCCTAACTGTGCCGCTCTCATGGTTTGGAAGAATGGATCTATCCTTCATGATCTTCCGATTAAGAGATATGAGTGCGGTTATTGTGAGATAATCGTAACGAAATATATGGATGGCTCATATGAGATAATTAAACCTAATACGAATGATTACGGTGATAACAAAGATAATATTTCTGACAAGAAGTCCTCTCGTATCAGAAAGATGCTGCATTTTAGATGATATTCTGATCCTAACATTCCTCGGAAATCCTGAATGCTTCAGGAAAATAGAAATAACTAATAAGAGATCCTATGTGCTATTAGCACTAAGACTAATCATACAATCAGATGAGACTAGGTTTAAGCTACTGTCAGAAGGACCTGGTTTACTGGCTATCAAATCTTTAGAGGATAGATTAAACAGAATTGAGAAGATGGGGGAGCAAAGACAAATCTCTAGATAACTTATCGGATAGGTTAGATAGGTTGGAAGAGGAAAGAGGAGAAGTAAAGCCTGTTGAGGATAATGATGCCAATGATAGTCCATATGCAACTGCAGAAGAACTAGAACAAATGAATCCTATGGAGAGGTATGTAGCCTGGTTCAATTGGCACGTAAGAGAAATTATGTCTTATTACAAAGCTGAAGTTATGCGCCTTCATAACATAACATCAGATGAATATAACAACAGTACATTAGAAGGCGATCGGTCCATATACCTTCCTCAGCCTAATCCAATGTTTGAACCCACTCATTACGATGAAAGAGTAGCTCATGTTTTAGGACTCAATTACCAAGAACTACAGGACAAATTCAAGCAGGGAGAACTCGGGCACAAAATAGCAGGCTGTGACATTACAGGCCGCGACAACCATTGGCGTGATGAAGATCCAAATGCTGTGTTTTAGACTTATTGGCAAAAATCGAGCTTCAACACACTCAGTCCGAAGCTCGAGGGAACATGTTTGTCATTCCAGTACCTTTTAGCAAGTATCATAAAGAGATGTTAGCACACTGCAGGGATCTGCTATAGTATCACAATGGGTAAATGTCCATTAACCCAAAATTCAACAAGTTGATAACATCACTCCGTACTGAAGTAGAAACGGTGAAGGTGTTTTAGATGAGGACGCTATCTCACATGACGACCTGCTTGACGCATTTAGAATGTCCCTTCAGTTTTGGCACTAACTTAAATCACGTCCGAGCATCAAAACTATGTAACCTAAATACTACAATGGAGACCAGAGGGATTAATGAAGCAACAAATATTATCTTTGTTGCAAGTATAGTCTCAGAGAGGAATTTATTCAATGATTCTCTAAGACACTTACGTACAATATCCCCTTGCTTCTTAAGTATTTCCAATCCAATATTATCGTCTAAATCAGAACCTTCGAATCTAGTACCTTGTATTTTCTCTTGCTCTACCACTTCACTAGCAATCAAGCAAAAGGTACCTGTAGTATCACCGTGAGTACCGTATAACCAGTCAGGAATATCAAATTTATCAACATTTTCAGCAATGTGTGTCTTTATCTCTTTGGTTCTTACTGGCGTCATTGTTCTGGTCCATTAATAGTGGATTGCTTTCATTTCCCATAAGTCTTTTAATCGTACTTGGACCCCCGTTGCATGATTACTTAGATGAGCATGCGCATTGAAATTTCACCATCAAGGCCAATAGTTATTTGGCCAACAATTTGGACCCTGCCACTGAAGAAAACCTCTCCGATACTGCACGCAGGTACATAGCTGCTGATACGGGATATGATGACTACAAACTATACGAATATAGCAGCAAGCTTGGCATAGACCTGGTATGTCCTGTTGAAAGATACCAGAGTGCGTCTGCTCATAGACTAGAATTGATGTACTTTTATGAATCTGTAATTGGACAGGCTATCTACAACTGGAGGAGCATATCTGTAGAAGCGTTGATAGAGCATATCAAATCAGTCTTTAGAATAGAGCCATTGCTAGTTAGATGATATCACGGGACAGCAGCTGTCGTGCTTTTGACTGTACTGCTGTACCAGCTAATGGTATACCATAATTGTAAGCCTGGCCAGGCTAATCCCAAGTCTATCAAGTACATGATAGGCTGCTAGGCAGTATATGGAGGGGTCGCAATCGCTGGAACTATATCAATCCGCTTTCGATCAAAGAACTTCATGATCGGTGGATTTGTGGATACGCAATTGAATCGGTCAACTTGCTTGACAGGATGAAACGAGAAATCGAAAAACAGAAGACCATCGGGACTTGAAACAGTTGTATTCAGGCAAAGCCTGCTGGTTCAACTGTCATATTCTGGATTCTTCTAAGGAGCCAACTATGTCAATCCCTAGCCAAAGAATTGTTTTTGAATCATCGCTTCAAAGTCTTTATGGGGCATTTTCTTGGCAGCCTCTAGAATCTGAGCAGCGTCTTGTCCTAAGATGTACCTAAAGTCCGGATTATCAGATGTGACAGCATTGACAATTACTTTTGCTACATCTGAGGGAGGAAGGGAATAGGAGAGCATCTGTCGTGCTGCAGTACTAAAGCGCTGCATCATTTCTGAGTAGGGTGATGGGGCAGAAGGATCCATGGCCTTATTTGCAATCTTAAAGTTGTTAGAGAAGTTAGTGTTAACAGCACCCGGCTCAATTGCAATTACCTTTATTCCAAATGGCTCGGTTTCATAGCGAATTGATTCGGAGAGTCCTTCAAGCGCAAACTTGGTAGCATGATACGCAGGATTAAGGGGGATTGCGACTCTACCAAACACTGATGTAATATTCACTATTGCTCCGCTCTTTTGTTTTCTCATTACAGGAAGTACTACTTTGATCAGCCTCACTGCTCCAAAAAAGTTGGTCTCAAACTGATCCCTTAGCTCTTGCATAGAGAGGTCCTCAATGGCTCCAACTAGCCAGTACCCTGCGTTGTTAACCAGTACATCTATCCTTTGAGCCTCTTCCTGAATCTACTTCACCGCGGTAGCTACTGATTGATCATCGTCAACATCAAGCTGCCTTGTAGATAAAGCCAGGTTCTCTTTTTTTGCAATTTGCAGCAATGATTCCCCTTTGGCTAGATTTCTCATAGTTGCAAAGGTACGAAAGCTGGCGCGCCCAAGAGCTAATGCAGTCTCAAATCCGATGCCGGAAGAGCTTCCTGTGACTATGGCTACTTTCGGATTATTGTTCAATGGGACTATAGCTTGACTCTGGTTATTTAAGATTTATAAATTGGCAGAATCTGAGCCGTTGGGAGTAAAACTATGTTGGTTCTCAGTAAATGAGGGGGTTTTCCTAACTACTTGCTTGGAGGAAAGATTAGTAGTATTGAATTATGCCCAAGCCTCAGTTAGTTAGATAAAATGAACATAGGATAATCTCCAAAAGAACGGAAGGTAATAATAGTCCAATCAAAGAGAGGACTCTGAAAATGAAGATCAAACGAGGTGGTTCGCAGCCTTCTACCAAAGGACAGGCTGAGTATTTCACCGGCACCGTTCGAATTGACCCTCTATTCCAAGCAAACGATCCGGCACGGGCGGTCGGGGCTAGCGTCACCTTTGAGCCTGGATCTCGTACGGCATGGCACACCCATCCGCTAGGCCAGATCTTAATCGTGACTTTTGGTTGCGGTTTAGCTCAACACTGGGATGGCCCTGTCGAGGAAATTCATCCTGGTGACGTGGTTTGGTTTCCGCCTGGTGAAAAGCATTGGCATGGCGCCACTGCGACTACGGCCATGACACACATCGCCATTCAGGAACAGATTGCTGGCATGACGGTCGACTGGATGGAAAAGGTCAGCGAGGAACAATACCAAGTAAGGACGGCTGAATAAAAGACGCAAAACGTTTTGTGAGATGACCTAGTGATTGCATTATAAAGGCGGAACAATGCAGAAACGCAAACTAGGAAACAGCAATCTGAAAGTCTCAGCAATTGGGCTTGGCTGCATAGGAATGAGCCATGGCTACGGGCTGGCTGCAAACCATTGTCGTCATCTGGTGATGTGGCTGCAGCAGTAGTGACTGGCTTCGTTGGTTAAAATGCGTATATATCATACCGCACTTTGACTGTCATGTCGACAACAACTCAATTTAGCTCTGAATCGCGTAGTCAGTATAAAGCGAAGGCTTACGCCGCTGATGGTGAGAAATCGCCGCTTGACCCTACCACTATCCCGCGACGGGATCCGGGCGAACACGATATCCAGATCGAAATTCTTTTCTGCAGTATATGTCACTCTGACTTACACCAAGTACGTAACGAGTGGAGCGCGATGCCTACTGTCTATCCATGCGTTCCTGGGCATGAGATCGTTGGCCGTGTCACCAAGGTCGGCTCAGCAGTCACCAAATTCAAGACTGGCGACATTGCCGCAGTAGGTTGCATGGTTGACTCTGACGGTGAATGTCAAGAGTGCCAAGCTGGTCTTGAACAGTTCTGCCCACATGTGACACTGACCTACAACTCTCCGGATGTAAACCTTGGAGGCGTCACCTATGGCGGCTACTCTGACAGTATTGTGGTTAAGGAGCACTTTGTTCTACGCGTTCCTTCCAACTTGAATCTTGCCGCAGCCGCGCCTCTCTTATGTGCCGGAATTACGACTTACTCACCTATGCGACATTGGGGCGTCACCAAAGACAAGAAGGTCGGTGTGGTAGGTCTTGGCGGGCTAGGTCATATGGCAGTAAAGTTTGCACATGCGCTTGGAGCACATGTCGTTGTCTTTACCACTTCGCCTAACAAAAGAGAAGATGCACTTCGCCTCGGTGCAGACGACGTGGTCATTTCGCGAAATACTGATCAGATGAGCAAGCATAATGGCAGCTTTGACTTTATACTCGACGCAGTCTCCGCTGAGCATAACATTAATGCATACATACAATTACTACGCCGTGATGGCAACATGACCTTAGTTGGAGCACCAGCCACGCCTCATGCCGTAGCGGCCTTTAGTCTTATATTCAAACGTTGCAGCCTCTCTGGCTCGAACATCGGGGGTATTGCCGAAACACAGGAGATGCTTGACTTTTGCGGTAAAAATAACATAACTGCAGACGTAGAAATAATCCCGATCCAGAAGGTCAACGAAGCTTATGAGAGACTGCTCAAGTCCGATGTAAAGTATCGCTTCTCCATTGATATGTCGTCGCTGAAGGCCTGAGAAGAAATGTCTTCAAATATTTTATACTTTAGTCACTACATCATCTGATAAAAATGAGTTCAATAATTCGAAATAAACTTGAAGGAAAAATTGCAGTTATTACTGGAGCAACTAGCGGCATTGGCTTGGCTACTGCAAAGAGATTTGTATCAGAAGGAGCATATGTTATCCTTACAGGACTCTATCAAAAAGAAATCGATGAAGCTATATCAGAGATTGGTAAAAATGTTAGTGGTATTCAAAGTGACGTCTCTAATTTTTTCACCCTAAATAAACCTGAAGAATCATCTATACGAGTCTCAATCAATTAGGTACTTGTACCATAAAGCATTTATGACACGGCGAGAAGGCAAAATTTTGGATTCGTCTCTAATTTGTAATTGTTATTATTACCCGCAGATGACTGGTAGTTTGTGGCTGAGCCTGAAAATATGGCCGAAAGAATGTTACATTTTATTCAAAATAATCCAGGCTGCCACTTACGTAAGATTAAGGAAAATATGGATGTCTCAATGGGAACAGCACAATATAATTTAGAAAAATTAGAGAAAATGCAAAGAATAGTATCTACTAGACATGGTTTATACAAGCACTATTTCCCTGCTGGGATTTTTCAGGAGAATGAAAAAGAGATCCTTCGAGTTCTCGGCCAAGAAACTAGTCGTGAGATCCTTATGTTCATCATAGAGCAACAGGCTCCAACCCAGACAGATATAGCCAACAGAGTTGGAATATCTGCAGCATCTGTTAGCTGGTACTTGAAACGTTTGAATCAGTATAAACTAATTGATGAAATAAGGGAGGGTAGATACAAAAGATACCAATTACATGATAGAGAATCCACTTCTAAGTATATTACGATATTAATGCGAAACTACTATCCGAATATATGGGACAAATGGAGCAATCGACTGGTGGAGACTTTTCTTTCTCTTTCGAGGGAGGATGAGAAATAAGTTTGTTAAATGGATTTGAGGTAATGTTACAAATCATGTTTTCAGGATTGTTACTCCAAACGGAGTTTTTTGACAGTATTGAGAGTGCCATTCAAGCTGCTACTGGAATATTCTCAATATTGCTATTGGCGTTATCAATTTCGGCTTATAGAAGAACAGGTTTCAAGAAGATAATATATGCAGCTGCAGCATTTGCGCTATTTGCAGTCCAATTACTATTCGAGTCCTTAGAAGATACCTTCGAAGTATTAGATACGGGCTATGGGTCTGTGCTAGCATCTTCGATGACTCTTGCTATTCTAGTTTTATTTTTTCTAGCAATAGTACAAAAAAATAAATAGATAAGCGAAGGAACAATTCCAAAGCAACTGATAGATTTAGCTCTAAATAGTATGAGCTCTTGCCAGTGACTAGTTGAAGCTTCTCATCGTACTATGAATGCTTAGTATCAGTACCATTAAGTCATAGCATCTTTACTATGGGAGACTTGTGAAATAAGATATGTTTTGTTCTATTCCGAATTATAATCTGTTCACTCCTCAATGATCTAAAGGAAGTCAAATAAGTTAAAAAAAAGGGAGGATCGTACTCCTTCATACATACCTATTATTGTAGTAATGTTTTTTAGTCTTTCTTATCGTTTGTGTCTACGTCCCCAGGTTCATCTTCATCCTCTCCCGGTCCTTCTTCTTCTCCTTCGTCTACATCGTCATTTTCGACAGGACCAGATGCTAATCCTGTCATGTTTGTCATATTGGTGGTCTGACCTGCTGCTGTGTCCGCTGTCTGTGTAGTATTCTGCGCATATGCCTTCATGGGGATTCCAATAGACATCACTGCCAACGATGCTAGCATCAGGACCGCCACTACTATGAACGAATATTTTCTTTGCATTAATATAATCTAATGTTGTTGATGTTAATAAGAAAATTGATACAAGCATCTAAATATTTCGCAAACTTTGCTAATGATATTCATCGCTTAATTAGATGCTTGTACCACAATATTTATATATTCAATCAGATTGGTTATGGTTTTTGTTGATATAATAGGCTTATGATACAAGTATCTAAACATTCTGGGATTTAGTATCATGACTTTTCATATTCATTTAGGTACTTGTACCAGATTACTTATTAACTGTAGTATTGAGTACCTAATATAATGAAACCAAAATTAGATATAGGATCTAACGTATTCCCCATCATCATAGCCATTGCAGCAGCTACGTCGGCTATATTAATAGTTGGTACCTCACCGAATGTCAATGCACAGAATGGATCGTGGACAAGCTCATTTAACATGGCAGATTGTAATTTCTTTACTACAGGCACCAATCCATACTTTATTCTACAACCAGGTTATCAGCTTGTATTTGCCGGTGTAGAAGATGGCGAGCCCCTTAAAGTAACTGTAACAGTAAGCAATGAGACTAAGGTTGTTAGAGATGGAATAGTTGCAAGAGTTGTTGAAGAAAGAACTGTTAACAGCGATACTAATGACCTTAAAGAAATCACCCGAGATTACTTTGCCATATGCGATAAGACAAATAGTGTATTCTATTTCGGAGAAGATGTTAGCAATTATGAAAACGGTGAACTAGTTGATCACGAAGGTTCGTGGTTACATGGTTCTGATAACGCAAGGGCTGGTCTAATAATGCCTGGAACTATTTTACTTGGCTCGAGATACTATCAAGAAATAGCTCCAGAAGTAGCGTTGGATAAAGCAGAAATAGTAAGTATGAATCAAACGTTGAGTATTCCCGCAGGGAGCTTCAGAGACGTTATAAAGATGATAGAAACAAATGATCTCGAACCAGGAATCCAGGAGGACAATCTGCATGCTCTTGGAATTGGACAGGTGATAGATAATGAATTAGAACTGGTAAGCTATGGCTATTCCAAATAAGTATAGTATTCAAGGCCTGTGTCACTTGTTCCTTTCTTTGGGTCGAGTTAGATCAATGAGATTTTATTAATTATACGAAGTGTGAAACGTTGGCAATAACTTGCGATAGTAGTTTCATTTTGTGCATTGTCCAGTACGTTCCAACATAAGTTGCTGGACTACATTGGTAGAAATTCTATATAGACTTCCAGACTTTCTAAGTACGGCTTACAACTTGATGCAGCAACAGTGATCTTCAAAATTGCCAAAAAGAGAATTGTTTGCCTGGTAGATCTGCACTTAAGCCGCCAATCCTTAGGGAATGCTCATCGTAACCAATCATTTTTTCACATTTTTCTCTTCTAAATATACCCATAAACTTATCGAGCGAATCCATCTTGTATAGTTTAGAGATTATTTATTTATCTTTTGTAGACCCTATATTACTGGATATTAACGCAGCCAAATGCTAAGTTGTTAGCACACCACTCCATTGTATCTCACTGTAAGAACTAAATCGCAGACTTTGTTGATATAAGATTCTTCCTTAGTACATGCGAGATTTGATTCTACTCATAGTAACAAAGCTAATCTTGTAAGTTATCCCAATATGTGGGTTCTGAGAGCACTAATGGTCACATGATTGAAGCAAGATCCGCTGCCGGTCTATCAACGTATCCAGTCCCTTGAAACGGTAGGACTGTTACGACCGGTCGATCGAAGGCTAACCACTGTTTTCGTAATTCAGCATCATCTACGCTAGTATCTATCGGTGGCCTAACCAGACGCTCCAAACCGGCTTTTGCCTGATCGGCAGTGGTGCCCATTGCTGAATCGCCAGTAAGAAGCAGGCCTCCGTTGCTAGTTGAATACAACATGATCGAACCGGCTGTTTGACCAGGAAACAGTAGCGCCTCAAAACCGAATTCGTCGAGGACAGGATGACCAATAGGGTCCTCAAATGTAACACCAGCGGCCAGTGCCTGCTGGTGTTAATGTAACACCAGCGGCCAGTGCCTGCTGGTGCCCGGCATCAATCGGATGAAGCAATAAATGAATTTTGAATTCCGCCGCTAGGCTGCCTAGAGCATCACCTAATCCTACCACATGTCGATGCGATATCACCAAGGCAGCGGGAGAAAACCCATCCTCAGACAACTGCCGCACAAAAGGGAGCAGGAATGAAACATTCATGTCCACCAGTAGCATGCGCCCAGCATTCAGCAGAGCATATATATTAGTTGAAATGTGGGCTGCCTCTGCTCCAGGATCGCTATATTCAATTAAAACGATATCAGGGCGTAGGTGTGTCATCTGTGGCTCTGACATGCCCCGAAATGGTCTAGACATAGCGAGATAGTTAATAGTTAAAACTACTTAAATATTCGGCCTAAAACAACAGTTCTTTACAGTTCTGGCATTAGTCAGAGTGGTGGTTTCTTATTTTCCTCCCAGCTTATGCCCTTATCACTAATTTGATATTCACCGTTACCTAAGTCGTCAATCAATCTTTTATTCCCTAAATCATCAACACGTTCCTGTAACATTTTATCATCCCATGCTGTTATCCCATATCCTTTATTTGCATGCATTCTTCTAATCTTCTTGAGATCAAACGGTATCTTTATCTTGTCGTTTGTCTTGTATTCATCGATTAAGTCCGACATTAGATTTTTCTCAAATGCGCTTTGTGTACCTTTTTCAACACTCTTTAATTCATCAGTCATATTTTTCAAATGTATTATTGCCGACACTTATTTTAAGGTCGAAGTACCGGAGGCCGAGGGAGAGAGATTCAAGTGACGGTATTCGCGATAACAGAAGTCTTCATAAGAGCATTTTGAGTAGACTGTTATCGCTTATTCATTAAGTGAACAGACGCAAGTATTCGCTATTTAGGAGGACGATTTAAGGCCTTTTTTAGTTGCATGTCAATCATGGAAAGTGTTTCTGATACTCTGACTAGTTAGAAAAAGAACTCTCTGAGGTTTTTGCCAAATTCTACGTAAACTTTGAGGCAGCAAAGCATCTGCATCCAGCCCTGACAATGACTATAGGATTCATCAAGGGATTCTTGTATTTGATTCTTCCAACCATACTCTTCGATTCTGACGAGGGTCGAATCTTTATCAAGAGGTTCGAAGTTCATCACTACTTGCGTACTTCCTCCTTCTGAATTAGCCCATTCGAGAACAATTTTTTTATTTTTGATTGTTTGTTTAACTTGAACTGGAAATGCTCCTGGAAAGTCGTGAAAATCCCATGTCACTTCTCTTCCTTCATCAAGAGGGCTACTCGCGCCGCCTGTTGTGAAATAGCCGCTGAGTTTGTTAGGATTGTAAACGGCATCAAACACATCGCTAATTGGCTTTTTGATCTTAGCCTGGACTTCAAATTTTAGTTCCATATTTAATCACCATTTTAATAGTTTAATAATATGTGATGTTATATAAGTATAACATATGCTATGCCATCAGAAGAGCAGTATAATTTAGTTCTTAAGGCCCTAGCCGATGCTCGAAGGCGGAAAATGCTTGACTTAGTTAAAGATAAACCCAGGACTACTGGAGAACTATGTGAACACTTTAGAAAATTAGATCGTTGTACTGTCATGCAGCATTTGGGGGTCCTCGAAAGGGCAGACTTAATCTTAGTAAAATGGAGGGGTCGGTATCGCTGGAATTACATCAACCCTCTCCCCATTAAAGAAATTCATGATCGCTGGATCAACAGTTATGCTTCTGAAGCAATTGATCTGTTAGCTCGAATGAAGCGAGAGATTGAGAAATAGAAGTGAAGGCCAAGTCATTGGCAGCTGATGATTATATCTTTACTAGTTAAGAGATAGACTAGAACCATTATCTATAAGTATCAAATAACCCTACTCTGTAGTTTACGGATAATGATGATATTAGCCTTATTTGTAACCGATGACAACTAACGTACAATATCAGAACACCGACATTCGTACTAGGTGTGCGCTCTTACAGACAGGACAAAGATCAATCTGTGCTTCTAAATCCAACAACGATAAACACCAGTAACACGACTCACATAACAAAAAGGCTATTTGGGTGTGAATTAAGTTTTGCTTGTTGGTTATTGGTGTTACATTAGGTATCTCATGAATTGATAATTGGGTAGAATTATTTCTGGGATATTGAGAAAGTAACTGTCGCTGATACCGTGAATCGAAATTGATGTTTCTCAAACCTATTCATCATCTTATTTAAGAGGCACAGTACGTATATAACCATAGACTAACTATGTTATCTTGACACTAATTGTATACGTGACGTGTTGTTGAAAATGTTTCTCGAACTCGCTAGTGATATTTGGTCCTTTCACTCTCTCCAGGACTTTATTACTCTCTAACCAGTAACAAAAGATAAAGAAAAGTACTGACGTAATATCACCCTATCGGTTCGGTATGCTCATGTTTACTGAACGGACGCAAAGTGATAAAAGTTTTGAGAGATGCAATTAGTGTCCTGGCTGGATTGGAGTGATTTGAAGCACTCCCTGTCATAGGTACTACCATTTATTACAGAAGTAAGTAGGACTAATCCTTGTGGGATATGTGATGGCTTTTGTATGATCTAATAAGCAGAATTTCCTTGAATATTGACGGTTACGGTTACTGGAGATTGGTCTATAGACCAGGACTTCGGATTAACGTCCGTCCTAGGAGGATCATAGGGCAAATACCTGCGTTATAAAGTTCTCCTGGGGAAGGACATGAAAAACCTTCTAGACAAGCGCCAAGCTTTACTCTCACTGCTTATTTATCACCTAAGCTCTATGTACTGACCTATCAGATTTCTCTGAATTAGCCCTGAACGTCCTCAAAATATCCCGGGTATTTTCTCTTAAACTGTTCTTTTGTATCTTGTTCTGAAATATTAAGTAGCACTTTCCCATCTTGATAGCCGTCAACTTTTTCCCGTGGAATTTTATAGTACCTCGGACTAAAGAGTCCATCCTTTACAATGAAATATACACTCTCTAATCCATCAACATGCCCTAAATGCTTCTTGTCATTAGTTAATACCTCTTTTGTTATAAGTTGGGTAAAATCTATCTTTTTCATATACTATGTTCGACTACCAGGTATAAAATACGTACGGACGAGAATGTGAGTAGTGCATTTAATCTCTGACTTATCCCAACTGCACTGCAAAACTCACAGTATGGCACAATGATATACAGCGTTGTATCATAATCCACTTGTAAAGGGGCTTTATTCCACACCGTATTATATTTGTAAAACTCTTTTTAGTGTACTACTTCTTTTTTCGAATAGCACTTGTTTGTAAGGTTTACAAGACCTTTTGGTACAGTCACTCTACGCGATTGACTTAACTTTTTAGCCGTATGTAGAATGGACATTTTACTTCTAGTTTCTTGTGGCACCTGTCTGTTGTAATCAAGCGATCAGGCAAGTCGCTCTTTCGACTTTTGTGGGTAATTTGGATCGATATACTTATCATACCCTAATTGGGTATGATAACTAAATTGCTTTCATTCAATGCAGCATATCACTAGTGACAAATGGATAGGTTGGAGCGTGGGGCTTTGTTATGCTAACTAGTAACGATATGAGTTTGCTTCAACTATGGCTTGCGGTATTCCCTTCTTTAGGTCATCAAGGCTCATTACCGGATGGATCTCTACATGAGCACCCATTCCACTAAACAGCGGTTCAACCAACACGGGTATCTGGTCTGCACTCTGCATATCAACAATAAAGGCAGCCACCCTAATGCCTTCCGCTTCATAGAAATATGATGCTTCGGCCTTGACTTTATTTATGTATTCTTCAAGTTTTTTCAAAAAATTTGGGTCCTGTACCATTTTGTTTCCGGCTTCTGTAGGAATCTTTGCTCTTATCAAGAATCTCATGTTTCAAAAGTAAAATGTGTATTATATTTATGGATATCGCAACATTAGTGCAGTTGAATTCCTATACATAAACAGGTGTGACTTTCCTGACCTGGCTCTAGGCATAAGCGTCGTACATTGTTACTAATAAATTAAAGCAAAAAATAGGAAATGATATTACTCTACGGCGGTCGCTCTAATCCACTGTAGACATAATTTGTATGATTGGTCGTCTCTGGTACCTTGTAATACCGCTCACTGACCATTTCCACATCGGTCACAGATGGTCATCTCATATTCTAAATCGTTTCTCACTCATATGATATATGAGGAGCCTGTCGATAGTTTTCATTGAATTATCAATGGATAGGCGGGCGCAGTGAGGACACACGACGGCCTACATATCCAATTGTGAAAGTATGCCCGATTACGGACATTCTGATTGATTACACCTCGTTTAAATATTTTTTAGGATCTGAAGGTAAATTACGGTCTGGTATGCATTGCGAGAACCCACACCATAAACAACATATGGAAAACTTCTCTCGATAGTTTCCTACCGCTGACAGAGAAGGAACATTGGTGATCATAAGGTTGACCCAAAATACCGGTATATTTAAGACGATTTAAAATTGAATCCCGCGTCCTGTTGCCAGGTCTGCACTATTAGCGAAGACTTAAAGCGAGCAAATAGGCGGAGAATCATATCAAGTTAGGACTGATCTATAAACTCATTTACACTCAAATAATGATATATCATTGGATCGTAGTATTAGGAGATAGAAAGGTAGTACGACCGAGACATTATATTGTTACTTGGCCGAACGACTACCATATCTTTCTTTAGGGGTTGGTATGCATGAATTGTAGTGAAACAAATTATAAAAATGCTTTACTTGAAAAGGTAGTTGGAACCTGAGAACCTGTCCAAACTGGTCGCAACCAGCTTGATCGAGGTTGTTCCCAGTATTTAATATAGGCAAAAAATCGATTTAAATATTCATTCGATACCTAAAAGGTAGACGACCAATAAATTTTGAAATAAGTGATGATGAGGCTAGTTTTGCATGGATGCAGCGGCGTAAAGGTCGTGCTTCTCTTCAAGCTTTCACCGGTATCTTCTGCAACGGTTGTTATGATAACTATTCCTTTTCCAACCGCCCGTCGTTTCAGTCGCCAACCTCAACATATTTATCATGAAACCGTTGATCCAATTCTTAATCTAAAAAAAGATAGTGTTACTACATATACCTATAAAGATCGCATATATAAAATGGCTTATGACAACAACAGCACCTAGATTTCGATATGAACGTCCGCCTGGCCCCAGATTCAAATTTCCCTACCTATTTAGTTTGCAATTTCTTAAGGCCCCTCTAACTGTTTTAAATGATTTAACAACAAAATATGGTGATATTTCTTATTTTAAGTTTGGGCGTCAAGGTATTTACTTTGTTAACCACCCCGATTACATCCAAAATGTATTGATGGTTAATCAATCCAAATTTATCAAAAATCCTGGCCTTCGCTTAACCAAACGAATAATTGGAAATGGATTGCTTACAAGCGAGGGGGAATATCACAAGCAACAGCGGGGCCTGATACAACCAGCCTTCGATTATAGCCATATTGCTATGTATGCAAATATAATAACCTCCTGTGGAGAAGAATTGTGCGAAAAGTGGAGACAAACAGTAGTACCAAAAGAGATAGAAATGACAGTCGATGTTCATCACGAAATGACTAAACTTACAGTATCCATAATTAGCAATGTACTTTTTGGTTCAAATATTGGTTCAAATGCAACTGCAGGAATTATTCACGACGTAGCAATATTGGTAGGATATTTCAATCATCTTAGACTACCGTTTATAGGTAACATAATAGAAAAACTTCCGCTCGCAAGTAGCAGGAAGTTTCATGCTTCAAGGCGTCACCTTGATTCATTGATTTTCACAATTATACAAGAAGCAAAACAGAATCTAATGCGAGAGGATAAAATGAGTGATATCTTTGACAGTCAGCCTTTTAATGACTTTGAAGCAAAGGATAGAAATAGCCCAAGAAATCTTCTATCCACATTGCTTCTTCTCGATACAAGGAGAAGGATGATTGGATCTGACAAAACAAGTACTGCTATGACAATACAACAACTTCGTGATGAGATCATGACATTATTCCTCGCCGGTCATGAAACGACAGCTAATGCCTTAACATGGACATTATATCTCATCTCTCAAAATCATCAGGTAGAAACTAAAATCATCGAAGAGATAAAGCTGGTGCTAGGAAATAATAGACGTCCAACTGTGGACGACATACCGAAATTTCAGTATCTACGTAATGTCTTTACAGAATCTTTGCGATTGTATCCTCCTGCATGGGCAATAGGCAGGGAAGCTATTGATAACGTAGTGATGGGTGCTTATACAATACCGCCAGGTTCAGTAGTGATTATGAGTCAGTACATAACTCACCGCGATCCCCGCTTTTTTACTGAACCTAATAAATTTATTCCCGAACGCTGGAACCACGAGATGAAATCCAATTTGCACAAATTTGCTTTTTTTCCGTTTGGAGGTGGATCTAGAGTATGCATGGGTGAACCACTGGCTTGGATTGAAGGGATTCTGTTATTAGTAACATTATTAAGAAATTGGAAGATAGAACTCGTACCTGAGCATCCAGTGGTACTTAGTCCACTGATCACATTACGGCCAAAATATGGTATGAAGATGATCATTAAACACAGATACAATGATTATTAGGAACGATCAATTTGAATGACTTACTAAATGTTACAATAATAGCGGACAAATTCTATGTCAACCTTATATACCGTGATTTAGAAGAACGTGCATGTTGTAGTCATGTATTAAGAACTAAGAGTCGAAGTAGAAATAACCATCAGATTATTAGGATTTGAAATTTGATACTATTTTTGAAAATGTTTGGTTTAATCAACACTAATGAATAAGTGAGGTAGACACGAATACTAGTTTATGAAATAGTTAGATAAGTTATCTTAACTCGTCGATACCTTCTACTTTGCATAAAGGCCTGTATCATTAGCAGGAAGTCGAAATTAAAAATCACTAGCGATATAAGAAGCTGACGCCGACGTAATTGGCATGATCTAACTGATTTAAGGTTAGCTAACATTAGTAAAGATAAATCTATACGAATACTGTAGAAGATAATTACCATACGTATTTTCGTCTATTTGATATATCTCGAATTACTTCTATACCTTAAATGAATAGAAGTACACCGATAATTTTGGGTGTAGTCATAATGACAGCAATGATAGGAATTAGTGTATCCTTTGAACAAGCTTTTGCATCTTCTGCTGCATCGGCTGCAGCAAGTGGTGGATCAGCGGCAGCGGCAGCAGCGGCAGGCGATAGTTCAGCGGCAGCGGCAGCAAGTGGTGGATCAGCATCAGCAGCAGCGGCATCATCTGATGATGATGATGACGATCATCGTCATCATTACTGCGACGACGATGAAGATGATGATGACTGTGATGACGATGATGACGACTAAGGAGCAA